>CAZYFG010000010.1:0-6649 GCA_964646835.1 uncultured Eubacteriales bacterium
CCCGAGGGGCCGGTTTTCCCTACCACTCCTCAAGGAAGCGACCCCATCCTGCGCATTGACGTGTACTACGCCGAGAAAGGCACCGTCGTGAGGCTCGACCTGGAAGAATACGTGAAAGGCGTTGTGGCTTCAGAGATGCCGGCTTCCGCCGGTCTTGAGGCCCTCAAAGCCCAGGCCGTATTGGCGCGTACTTACGCTTCCCGCAAGATGCGCATCCTGGGAGGCACGCCAACGCGGCAAGACGCCGACGTTACTTCGGATTACCGACAGGACCAAGCATGGGCACCCGTAGAGGCTCTCAAAGAAAGATGGGGCGCCGTGGGCTGGTGGCTCAATTGGCCCAAGATCGAGAGGGCTGTGGAAGAGACCCGGGGTCTCATCCTCACATACAACGCAACCCCGGCGGAAGTAGTGTTCCATTCCACGTGCGGCGGCAGGACAGAAGCGTCAAAGGACGTATGGGTCAAAGACCTTCCCTATCTCAAGAGCGTCCCGTGTGATTTCTGCAGCCATTCGCCCTACTATTCCCCCGAGACCGTGACGATTGCCCTCTCGCGTGTCTCCTCCGCCCTCGGAAGCCTTGGCGTTTCCGTACCCGTATCTACGCTGGCGGCAGGTGGTTTCCCGACCGTCTCGCAGGTTTCCCCGACCGGCAGGATCAAAGAAGTAATCGTCGGCGGAGAACGCATCCGTGGTCTGGAGTTCCGGATGGCCTTAGGGTTGCGTTCGACCAACCTGTCCTGGGTGGTTCGAGGGAACAACGCCGTTTTTCAGGTCAAAGGATACGGACACGGCGTAGGCATGTGTCAGTACGGAGCCGACGGCATGGCCAGACAGGGCCGCAACTACACCGAGATCCTGGGCTACTACTTCCCCGGCACTAAGGTCACGGCCATATTCGAGGAATAGTCGTCGCGGAGAGTGATGGGTTTCGGGGCATCCGTGCGGATGTGCGCAGTGATCGGATTACCGGAGTCCCATGACAACCATCCGATTAAGAGTCGGATGCTCTAGTATGCCGGTTCCTCCAGAGCCTTCTGACAATCTCGCTACGGACCGAGCGTTTTGAGCGGTCTATCGCCGACGATCGATCGGTTTGAGCAACCTATTGGATCGGATCGATGGGTTTGAGGGACCTATCGCAGACGATCGGTCGGTTTGAGCGATCTATTGGATCGGATCGATGGGTTTGAGGGACCTATCGCCGACGATCGATCGGTTTGAGCGACCTATCGGAGCGGATCGATGGGTTTGAAGGACCTATCGGAGCGGATCGATGGGTTTGAAGGACCTATCGGAGCGGATCGATCGGTTTAGGCGACCTATCGGATTTGACCAACCGGTTTGAGCCACCTATCGCCGCGGCCCCGAACCCATTCCACAGCGCGCACCCCACGCCTGCCCAGCACACATCGAACGCACCTCCAGCGCATACCCAGCGCATATCCCGGCCATATTATGGCAACTCTACCAACTGGGGAGGTGCTTCTATGGAGAATGATGGGTCGTCTCGAAGGTACCGTAGGCGCGCGAACGCCGAACGCAATTGGCAGGCAATCCTGAGGGCTGGGATCATCGGAGCGTACTGTCTTGTGCTCCTGGCCGCAGGTCTCTACCTGGGTTACAGGGGCAGGGCAACTCAGGAGCCTGCGACGCTCTCAATTCCCGTCGGATCCGAATCAGAAGACAACAATCCGGGCTCGATGACAAACACAGTTCCCACAGGCGGGTCAGAACCGCAAACTGAACCCTCGGCGACGGCCATGGCAACCGACAACCAAGATGCCGACGAGACTTCGAGTGAAGCAGAAGCATACGACGCAGCACAGGCAGAAGATGGGGCTCCTGCCGGAGAGCCTGTGACGGCAGCCGACACGGCTCCGGCTGTCATCGAGGAAACCCCCGCTTGGCCTGTCTCAGGAGAGGTAGTAGGCGAACCCCGGTGGATGTTCTCGGAGTACTTGGATGAGTGGCGGTATCTCCCTGGGGTGGAGATCGCCGTGAACCCGGGTGCTCCTGTAACTGCGGCGATGTCGGGCAGGGTGATATCGGTCCGCACTGACCCGGACCTTGGGACCGTCGTCCAATTGGAGCATTCCGACGGTGCGACCACTGAATACGGACGGCTTTCCGGGTGCATCTTAGGCGTTGGCGACACAGTGAAGCAGGGTGAGGAGATCGCTCGAGCGGGCGGCCCAACTCTCTACTTCGGCACCACGGTGAACGACGAGGCCGTCCCGGTGACGGAGTACGTGACGCCGATACGGTGAGGTTTGGCCTTCACCGACAGAATTAACTCAGCACTGGAGCATATACATCTTAGCGTAAGACGCAGCGAGGGGGCCCTGCCATGAACGACGTAATCTGGAAGCGCGCGATTGATATCGGCGAATTCATAGGTGAGACCCACGCCACGGTCCGGGAGACCGCGCGCTCGTTCGGCGTATCTAAGAGCACCGTCCACAAGGATGTTACAGACAGGCTGCCAAAGATCCGTCCGCAACTGGCAAAGCTGGTTCGCGAGGTTCTTGACATGAATAAGGCTGAACGCCACATCAGAGGGGGTGAAGCCACCAAGCGGAAGTATCAGGCAGAGTGACCCCCAGGGAGATTGATCTCTCCAGCGGTACTCTACCTCTAACGGCACTCTAGAAGAACGACGATATAGCCCGGGGAAGTTCAAACGAAGAGCTCCCCGGGCCTTAGATTCTCTGAGGAGTGCTTGAGGATGGGCAGACACGTGGGCATCGATCTCGGGACCTGCTCGGTCCTGGTTTTTGTCTCGAGGATGGGCATCGTAACGCGGGAGCCTTCCGTTGTCGCGAAGGAAGTGTCGACAAACAAGGTGATCGCGGTCGGAAACGAGGCCAAGAGGATGCTGGGGAGGACTCCCGGCACCATTACGGTGGTACGCCCCCTGCGGGGAGGGGTCATCACCGATTACGACGTGACTCTGGCAATGCTCCGCCATTTCGTAAGGCAAAGCCTTCCTTGGTTTCCGCCGCTCAAGCCCGAGCTCTTGATCGCGGTGCCCGCGTCGACCACCCATGTTGAGCGGAGAGCAGTTCTCCAGGCAGGCAGAGAAGCCGGGGGCGGCAAGGTCTACATCCTTGAGGAACCGCTCTTGGCCGCCTTAGGAGCGGGGCTGGATATCGACGACCCTTCAGGCCATATGGTGGTGGACATCGGCGGCGGCACCACCGACATCGCTGTCCTGTCCATGCGCGATATGGTGACCCAGACATCCACTAGAGTCGGCGGCGACGCTTTTGACGACGCCATCGTCCGGTATGTCCGGCGGGAGTTCAACCTCATAATCGGAGATCAGACCGCCGAGAGAGCAAAGATGGCGGTTGGATCCGCATTTCCCACGACGAAGAGCGAAGTCCAGATAAGAGGCCGCGACCTAGTGAGCGGGATGCCCCGCAGCCTTGTGTTGGATTCCTACGGAGTCCGCGAGGCCATCAACGATCCCCTGACTACAATCGCTCAGGCCGTCCGGAGCGTGCTGGACAAGACCCCTCCCGAGCTCTTGGGAGACATAATCGGCCGGGGCATAGTGCTCACCGGCGGCGGGGCCCTGCTTAACGGCATTGACGAGTTCCTGAGGCGAGAAACGGGCCTGGCGGTTCACATCGCAGATGATCCGGTTTCTTGCGTCGCCGCGGGCACCAAGATCGCGCTGGAACACTTGGACGTATACGGCAAGAGATATCATACGTCCGCTTGAGGTCAATTTAGCTAAAACTCCTCTCCCAAACCTCCGATAAGTAGGTGGGGGGAGAGATATAGATGCTTCGAGGCATCATTTCCGGCGTGACGGCCATGCGTGCCCAGGTGACCAACCAAGAGATAATCGCCAATAACCTGGCCAACGCAGGGACGGCAGCCTACAACAAAGACACGACCGTGTTTTCGAGTTTCCGTGATGTGCTAACCATGATGTTCAATGGAAATGCCTTCCCGCAGGCAGTTGGAGGGATGTCTTCCGGGGCCGTTATCCAGGACGTAAAGACGGTCTGGTCTGTGGGACCCATAGAGAATACCGGTGAACTGATGGACGTCGCCCTTCCGGGCGGCGTCTATTTTGCCGTTGAAACGGCCGCTGGGACCCGTTATACCAGGCGCGGGGACTTCGAGATGTCCGCCGACGGGTATCTCACCCTCGGCGGCTACCGCGTGCTCGGGAGCAGCGGTCCTATTCAGGTGAACGAGTACAGGTCGAGGACGATAGGGGAAGATGGGTCTGTTATCTGCGACGGGACAGTCGTGGATACTCTCAACGTCTACACGTTCGCAGATGAAAGCGTCCTCAGCAAGGAAGGGACGTCGCTCCTGAACCCAGGAGAGGCAACTCCTCAGCAGGTCGAGAATCCTGTCCTCATCACAAGGGCCCTGGAGAAGTCCTCGGTTGACCCCGTAGTTGAGATGGTCAGTCTGATAACCGCCATGCGCGCCTATGAGGCAGCGCAGAGAGCAATCCAATCCCACGACGAGACTCTCGGCATGGCTGTCGAGAGAGTCGGTCGTCCGTAGGAAATGGGGGATATAGAATGTTGAGAGCGCTTTGGACAGGGGCTACGGGAATGGCTTCCCAGCAGCTCCTCATTGACACGATTTCAAACAACCTGGCCAACGTGAACACGACCGGCTTCAAGAAGCAGAGAATCCAGTTTCAGGACCTCTACTACGAGAGCATTCCGGTCGGGATAGCCTCAAGCGCGTCGGTGGGGAGCGGTTCCCGCATCGTAGCCACCGACAGGAGCTTCCGGCAGGGCAACATGGAACCCACAAATGACCCGCTGTCTTGTGCCATCGAGGGTCCGGGCTTTTTCACGGTAGAGACCGTGACCGGTACCGCGTATACGAGAGACGGGTCTTTCAGGGTCGACGCCCAGGGCCGGTTGGTCAACGCCTCAGGGTATGTCGTGACATCCGACGGGACGGCCGTCGAGATCCCTCCGGGTGCCACGGACGTCGAGATAAGCGAGAGCGGCATCGTCTACGGCAGGGTCGACGGCGTATTGGAGGAGTTCGGCGCGCTGCAGCTCGCGGTGTTCGCCAATCCCCAAGGGCTGGAGGCCACCGGAGGCAACCTGTTCAGAGCGACTCCTCTGTCCGGTGAAGCCGAGATCCTGAACCCGGGAGAAGACGGCGCGGGAATCCTGCGCGGCGGTTATATCGAGACCTCCAATGTGGAGATCGTGACCGAAATGGTCAACCTGATTGTCGCCCAAAGGGCCTTTGAGTTGAACTCAAAGACGGTCGAGACCGCGGACCAGATGTGGGGCATCGCCAACAATGTCAAGCGTTAAGGGAGTGTAGGAAGTGAAGGTCCAGGATGACTTCACCCTTAATACCCGAAAAGCGGCTCCCTCCGAGTCAGGCGGCGGGAAGAACAACGCGAAACTGCTTAAGACCTGCCAGGACTTTGAATCTGTATTTCTGACAATGATATGGAAGGAAATGCAGAAGTCTTCCGGTGTAGACCTGGGCGTCTTCGGGGCATTTGCCGAGGGAGCGATGGGACAGAGCTGGGCGAAGTCAGGCGGCATTGGTTTGGCGAAGGTGATTTTCAACAGCATGTCGAAACATCTCTCGGACTAATTGGTCATAAACCGGCGCCCTCCGGGGCGCCATAGTTCGGGAGATGATAAGAGTTGGGTTATGAAGTCAGGCAGCCGGCGCCTGAGGAGATTCTGCCTCACCGGCAGCCTTTCATTTTTGTCTCGAGAATCCTCTCAATTGAGCCCGAAAAGAGTGCTGTGGCAGAGTACGATGTCCCTCATGACCTTTCTATCCTCCGCGGGCATTTCCCGGGATACCCTATCTTGCCGGGCGTGATAGTATTGGAGATGCTTGCGCAGACCGGAGCCTTAGCCATCCTATGCAGAGAGGAGTTCAAGGGAAGGCTGGCGTATCTCGCAGGCGTTGACTCCGCGCGGTTCCGAAGGCCGGTCAACCCGGGAGACACTCTCCGGGCCGAGATGACCATGGATTCCATGCGTTTGAACGTAGGCAGGGCGCGGGGAAAGGTCACCGTGGGTGGCGAGGAGGTAGCCAGGGCTACGATCTTGTTCGCCATCCAGAAGTAAGAGGAGGTGTCTTTGATGCCCACCATTGGAGAAGGGGTGCGGCTCTTTACCTCCGAGTCCGTGACCGAGGGGCATCCCGACAAGGTCGCTGACCGGATCGCAGACACTATTCTGGACAGGATAATCGAGAAGGACCCTCTGGCCCGAGTCGCGTGCGAATGCATTGTCAAGACGGGATTCGTCCTCGTAGCCGGTGAGATCTCGACGGAATGCTATGTGGATATGCCCCAGATAGTGAGGGACACTTTGAGATACATAGGCTACACCAGGGCTAAGTTTGGCTTTGACTCGGAAACCTGCGCCGTCCTTACCGCCATAGAGGAGCAGTCACCCGACATAGCTTTGGGTGTTGACCGGTCCTTGGAATCCAAGGAAGGTGAAATGCCCGATACCCTTGGCGCAGGCGACCAGGGGATGATGTTCGGCTACGCGATCGATGAGACTCCGGTCTTCATGCCCATGCCGATCCACCTGGCCAACACCATGGCGCGCAGGCTGGCGACGGTGAGGCGTGACGGCACCGTCCCTTATCTCCGCCCTGACGGAAAGACCCA
>CAZYFG010000010.1:6660-21455 GCA_964646835.1 uncultured Eubacteriales bacterium
CTTTGGAGTACGTGGATGGAAAACCGACGAGGGTGCACACGGTCGTGGTCTCGGCCCAACACCCAAGCGACGTCAGCCTCGAGAGGGTACGGGACGACATCCTGAACCACGTGATAAAGCCTGTGCTGCCTCAGGGAATGATGGATTCGCGGACCAGGGTGCTGGTGAACGCCACGGGAAGGTTTGTGGTCGGAGGTCCCCAGGGAGACTGCGGGCTCACCGGGCGCAAGATCATAGTCGATACCTACGGCGGGTTTGCTCGCCACGGCGGCGGCGCCTTCTCCGGCAAGGACCCGTCCAAAGTTGACCGAACGGCGGCTTATGCTTGCCGGTACGCCGCGAAGAACGTCGTGGCCGCCGGCTTGGCCAAGGAATGCGAGGTTCAGGTAGCATACGTGATCGGGGTGGCCCGGCCCGTGTCTCTCTTTGTAGACACCAAGGGTACGGGCAAGGTGCCGGACGGACGCATCCTTGAGGCTCTCCAGAAGTCCTTTGACTTCCGTCCTGCCGCAATAATAGACCGCATGGAGCTCAGAAGACCCATCTACGCCGCAGTTTCGTCGTACGGCCACTTCGGCAGGGCCGACCTGGACCTTCCGTGGGAGAGGTTGGACCTAATAGACGAACTCCTGAAGCACATCTAGTCACTGAAGCTTCCCCCTGGGGCATCTTCATACAATGCTCCGGGGGGAGGCGGCATGCAGCCACAGAAGATCGCGCTTTCGGTCCTTATACTGCTCGGCGCTCTGCAACTGGTGATAAGCGTCACGCGCCCGCGCGGCACCGGTCAAGGAAAACTCAAAATCCTGATAAAGGCGCACAATTCCGCTCAGTTGGCGGAAGGGCTTATCCGATATCTCTTGTGGGAATTGGCCCTCTGGCGGGGTCTGGATCTTGAGATCAGTCTTGTGCTGGATGAGTCGTGCGAGGAAATGCGGGCCATCGAGGCGATCATGAGGGAGGAAGGGCTACTGGAGCCGCAGAGCGGCTTTGACCCTGACCTCACCTTCGTTCTGTAGGTGAAGGAGGCCGCCGGAAGCGTCAGCAAGATGGAAGTATGGAGTCTCGTGAAATCGCTTGCCGACCGGTTTGCCGCTCTCCTCTATGGGTGGCAGTCACAGTGCGCCCTGTGCGGAGCAAACCTCCCTCGGAAGAAAGGTCGACGGTCCGGTGATGCGGGAGAGGCACGGCTTGCATCGCTTACCGAGTCTCCGGGCATTTGCGACTCTTGTCTGGACAAGCTCTCCCGCCAGATGTCCTGGGTGTGCGAGATATGCGGCGCCCCTCTCGGCCCGCCCCTCCGGGTGTGCCCCGATTGCCAAAAGTGCCTGTATGTCTTCGATGGTCAGCGGTCGGCGGGGATATATGACGCGGAGATCAAGAGCGCCATCATCCGGATGAAGTACCAGGGCGAACGGTGGCTTTCGAGACCGTTGGGATGGCTCGCCGCAAGGGCCGCCGGCGACTTCCTGCCCGTAGACCTCGTAATCCCGATTCCCCTGGAACCCGGAAGCAGGATCAGGCGCGGGTACAATCAGGCGCTGGACCTCGCCAAGGAAGTCTCGGGACTTCTTGAGGTGCCTCTCTTGGATATCCTTGAGAGGCACAAACGGTACTCACATCAAGTGGATCTTGGACGAACTATGAGATGGGGGAACTTGCGCGAATCCATGGCGCCTAAGCGGCAAGTGAACCTCTCGGGCCAGAGGTGCCTTCTGGTCGATGACGTCACAACAACAGGAGCGACTCTAGACGAGGCAGCCAGGGTACTCAAGAACCTCGGAGCCGAAAAAGTATACTGCGTAACCGTAGCCAGAACGTTGAGACACTAGGAGGAGAGTCGGGTGAATCGAGACGTCCGGAACTGCAGGAGATGCGGCAAGATCATGATCTACGTGGGCATTCCCATCTGTGAAGAGTGCCTCAGGAAGGAAGAGGAGTACTACGAAGCGGTAAAGCGATACCTCGACGACAATCCGGGGTCCAATATCAGGGATATCAGTGAAGCCACCCGCGTCCCTGTGGAGATTGTGATGGAGTTTGTCCGTCAAGGCTCACTCATAGCGTCTCGCGTGGCCAGCGAGGTCCTGACCTGCAAGATATGTGGGGAGCCGATAGAGAGGGGCGTGGTGTGCCCCAAGTGTGCTGCCGCTCTCACTTCGACCGCGGAAAAGGCTCAGCGCAAAGCTTTCGATGACAAGCGTCCCGCAAGGATGTACAGTATGGATATGATTTCAAGGCGAAAAGGTTGATGGCGTTCTTTGCCTTAAGCTAAACGACGGAAGAGGTTTTCCGATTAATAACGTGGGTACCGGGCGCTAGAAAAAGGGTGATGTCACATGATGATATCCAGGGCTCAGATTGGTCAGGTCCTGAAAGTCTATGAGTCACAAAGAGCCCCGTCCTCGTCGAAAACGGATCCGGCGGGGAAAGTGCATTCTGGGAAAGACAAGATCGCGCTCTCGGCGAGTCAGGATGACCAGAATAGAGTCCGCGGGATTGTAAAAGACATTCCCGACGTTCGTCTTGAGAAGGTCGAGCACCTCAAGAAGCAGGTGGAAGCAGGCACCTACAAAGTGGACGCTTCCGAAGTGGCCGACAAAATGCTGGGCAGGCTCCTGGCTGACCGCATCAAATAGCCCTCTCCATACACCATAGGAGTGCTCTGGATGACGGAGATGACCCTTAGTTCCATATTGCGTGAAATCGAATCGGTCTTTGACCGACTCATACACTTGGCCGAACAGAAAGCCGAGAGAATCGTGAGCGGCGATGTGTCCGGCCTGAACGAGATCGTGGCCAAAGAGGAGGACGCATCGAGGAGTCTGGCTGCTCTGGAAGAGGACAGGGTACGACTGGCCGGCTCGGTCGACCGGGATGACCCTGAAGTGGAGAAACTTCGGCACTCGCTTCGCGGGAAAGCCGAGAAGATGAAGATTCTTAACGAGCGGAACCAAGAGCTTCTGAGGCAGGGGCTCCGGCTTGTGGAGTTTGAGCTCAAGTTGCTCATGCCGCAACCTTCGTATAACGGAGCGCCCGCAAAGGGTCCGGTGCTCTTCGATCACCGGATCTAGTGCCCCATAGGGGGGGATTGCATGTCGACGTTTTCCATGTTCGAGATAGGAAAATCGGCTCTCATCGCGTCTAAGCGGTCCATGGACATCACTTCACACAACATAGCCAACGCCGCCACGCCGGGTTACTCGAGGCAGGATGCTTTCCTGGAACCTCTCATCCAGCGGCAGTCTCAGATGATCTCCGGCGTAGGAGTCCGCGTGGCGGACGTAAAGCGCAATCGGGACATCTTTGTTGACGCGGTCCTCAGAAACGAAAGCGGCAGGGAAGCCGCTTTTTTGGTCCAGCAGGAAGTGCTGGATCACATCCAGACGGCAGTGGCCGAACCGGGCGGGAACAGCATTCGAAACGCCATAGACTCGTTCTGGTCGGCTTGGCAGGACCTTTCCTCGAACCCCGCTTCGGCGGCCGCTCGCGCGCAGCTCATGGAACGCGGCCGCTCACTTGTGGACATGTTCAACCACTTAGGCGGCCAGCTGGATTCGGTTACTGAAGACATCGATGTTCACATTGAGTCGGTAGTCGTCCGCGTGAACGACCTGGCCGAGAGGGTGGCCGGCCTGAATGTGGAGATCGCCAGAGCCCTCGCCCGGCAGGAACCCGCATCCGACCTTATGGACAAGAGGGATCTCCTCCTGGATGAACTGGCCCAACTAACCGGAGGGACCGTGTCCTTCTCCGGTGAGGGAAACGCCGTCCGGTTCACCATAGGAGGGTTTCCCATTGTGGACCGGGACAAGACCCACAAGCTCGAGGTGTCTTCGTCACCGGCAGGCACCGAATTCACGTGGCGCAGTTCCCCGGGAGACCCGCCGCAGACCGTGCCTAACGTGGGCGGAAGGCTGGGCGGTCTCAAGGCAGCCAAGGAACAGCTGGTGCTTGAGTTCAAGCAGCAACTTGACACGCTCTTTCGCGACATCGTCCGGAGCGTCAACAGTGCGCATCAGAACGGGTATACACTCTCAGGCGCCGCGGGAGACGTGTTTTTCACGACCCCGGCGTCAGGGTTTTACCTTGGCTCGGTAGCGGTCAACCCGGACATCGTGGCGGATCAGTCCAACATTGCCGCCAGCGATGAGGCGACAGACCCGTACAATGGGGACATCGCTCACATGATTGCCAACATACTCGCGGATGGCTGCCCAGACCCCGACAACCCGACCGAGACCATAGACCCGTTTGTGGGGACATGGACGGCAATGCTGGGGGCCCTTGGAGCAAAGGCACAGAAGGTCGAGACAGGGGTTACCACCCAGGGCCTTCTGGTCAAGGAGCTCCGGAACCGCAGAGACAGCATAAGCGGAGTGTCGGTAGACGAAGAAGTCGCTCAACTCATCCGCCAGCAGCACGCGTTCAGCGCCGCCAGCCGCGTCATAACCGTGGCTGACGAAGTCATAGACACCATCATCAACCGGATGGGACACGTCGGACGGTAGATAGCGGGAAAGGGGGGCCAGCTTGATGAGACTCACCGACATATCCATTGAGAGGAACTTCCTCTACAATATCGGTTTCGCTGAGACGAGACTTCAGAAACTACAGGACCAGGCAACTTCCGGAAAGCTGTTTCAGCGTCCACAAGATGATCCCGTCGGGGTTCAGCGTTCGATCCATCTGAAACACCAGTTGGCCGAGACCGTTCAGTACCTCCGGAACCTTGACGGGGCCCGCAGCTGGCTGGAACACGTCGAAGTAGGCCTTGGGCAGGTAACCACCGCTCTTCAGAGGGTTTCGGAGTTGGCGCTCAACGCAGTGACCGCCACGACCCCTTCGGATGCCAGAGCGGCGATCGTAATGGAGCTCAACGAGATCATCAATGAGATTGACAACATCGAGACGCTCAGGATCGAGGACAGGCAGGTCTTGAGCGGTACCATGCCCACCTGGCAGATCGGAGACGGCGTCTCCATATCGGCTAACGACCAATCGGCCCTGTTCGCAGAGATTAGGGCAAACCTGAACGAACTCGCGACCCGTCTCGGAGAAGATCCCCTTGACAAGAACGCGGCGCTCGCAGCGATAGACAACATAACTATCTCCGGAGACAAGGTTTTGGCCGAAAGAGCTAAGGTCGGCGCGAAGATCCACCGGCTTGAGGCGCTGGAGGACAAGCTGCAGGGCCTTGATATCGAGTTCCAGCGGTTGATCTCCAATGTAGAGGATGTCGACCTGACTGAGGTCCTGGTGAAGCTGAAGTCAGCGGAAGCGTCATACCACGCGGCCCTGGGTGCAGGCGCGCGCCTCATTCAGCCTACTCTTCTCGATTACCTGAGGTAGACAGTTCCCGGGGGGGACGTGTTCATGAAGATTCTCACCAAGAGATTTGGATGGGTGGATGTCGATCCGTCGAGAGTACTCACCTTTCCCGATGGTTTGGTCGGGTTCTCGGAGTACAAGGATTATGTGGTAATCGACTTGGAAGCGGGCGGAGGTTGCCTGAAGCTCCTCCAGAGCCTGACCGAACCGGCTCTCGAGTTTGTGATACTGGATCCCCGGTGGGCATTCCAGGGCTATGATCCAGAGCTCTACCCGGATGACCTGGAAGGTCTTGAGGTCACTTCCCCGGATGACCTTATGCTGTTGGTTGTCGTCACAGTCCCCAAGGACGTAGCGAAGATGACGGCAAACCTACAGGCGCCCTTGGTGGTGAACCCCAAGAGAAGACTGGGAAAGCAGGTGATTGTGGCTTCGCCGGAGTATACAACCAAACACAGCGTCCTCAAAGCTCTGGCAAGTCAAGTAAAAAGGACTGGTTAAGGCATGCTTGTTCTGACCCGGAAGAAAGGCCAAGCCATCAAGATCGGCGATGACATAGTCGTGCGCGTAACCGAAGTCAGGGGCCGCGGTGCGAAGGCCCTGGTGAAGCTGGGCATTGAGGCGCCGGCAGGGACCAAGATCCTTCGCGAGGAAGTCCTGACAGAGGTCGCCCACGAAATGGCCTTAGCCAGCGGCGGTCAGTTTGACCTTCGTGAGCTCGAGGCAGAGGTGAAGACCGCGCAGGAACCCAAGACCCAACCCCAGTCCCAGTCCTAAACTCCCCCGGAATCCTTTCCGATACCTACTGTGATTGACCCGTTTGTCTCAGTGAGCGAAGTCGTATTGAGACGGGTAAGAGGTGACCCTCATGCCAATATCTCTGAATTTGACCGGCCTGGACACTGACACCATCATCCAGCAGCTCATGGCAATTGAGAGGCAGCCCCTTAAGCAGCTTGAGTCCCGAAAGAGCGTTCTGGCCCAGCGGAAGAGCGCTTGGGATAGCATAAAAACCAAGCTGGGGAACGTGTCGTCCAGGCTCGCCTCGCTGACCGGCGTATCAACCTACGGCGGCAAAAAAGTCACGGTGCAGAACAGCGCGGTCGTATCGGCCAGCGCCTCTCCGTCGGCCTTGAGTGGGTCATACAACCTAAGGGTGACTTCTCTCGCGTTGGCCCAGATCGCCGGATCCGGTCTTTTTGCCTCACCCGATTCGCCGCTCGGCATCTCCGGGACATTGACCCTGAACGGGCAGGACATTCAAGTCGATATCAGCGATACGCTATTGTCTATCACGGAGAAGATCAATGCTTCCGTCGATATCGGCGTGAAGGCTTCAGTCCTCCAGACGGAGCCTTCCCAGTACAGGTTGGTGCTTACCTCCACCCAACCCGGCACCGCCAATGTCATGTCGTTCGGTAGTGACGTGAGCGCCTGGCAAGCTCTGGGGGTTATTGACCCAAGCGGTGTCGTCAATGAGATCCAGGCAGCTCAAGACGCTGTCTTCAGTCTGAACGGCATTCAGTTCACAAGGCACACGAACACGGTAGTAGATGCGATCCCAGGGCTTACCCTGGAACTGGCTCAGGCAGTTGACCCGGTGACCGGTTCAGGGGGAGTAACGACCATCAATGTGTCTCAAGACGATGACGTGGTGGTCGAATGCGTGAAGCAGTTCATCTATGACTACAACACGCTTATCGAGACGATCAAGTCCTTTACCTCATACGATGCCGACGCCAGACTGGCCGGCCCGCTGTTCGGTGACCCCTTGTTGCAGCGGCTTCTAGTCGCGCTGAGAGAGGTAATCTTTGACGGCGTCCCCGGAGCTTTCCCCGGATTTGAGACGCTTGGCTCGGTGGGAGTGTCGACCGGCGCCCCGGGCGCCTTCAGCAAAGACGGCAAGCTTGTCTTGGATGAAGCGAAGCTCCGAGAGGCTCTTGCCTCTAACCGCGACGCCGTCATGGCCCTTTTTGGAGCAAGAGCGCCCAATGTCGCGCTGGGCTCTTTTGGGTCCAGCGTAACCGCTTCAAGTACTTACGGCCCCGGGTATGAAGCCGCGAGCGTCATCGACGGAAGAGGTTCCTCTCTCCTATGGGGGCAAGGCGGAGGGTGGTCCGACGGGACTCCCGGAGCGTTTCCGGACGTTCTGGAGATCGACTTCGGCGTCGAAAGGACCATCGACCGGATCGGGCTGTACACGGTGAACAGCGCGATGTATGCCGCCGAAGACTACGGCGTGAGTGACTTTGAAGCAGAGTATTGGGATGAAGCCAGCAGCTCCTGGGTCAACCTGTTCACAGTGACCGGCAATACCCAAGAGTACGTCTCCCAGACTTTTGAGCCGGTCAAGACCAAGAAGATACGCATAAACGTAACCGGCTCAAACGACGGTCAGCACTCAAGGATCTGTGAAGTCCAGGCCTTTGCCAAGAACGACGGGGCTTTTTCCCGCCTTCAGGAAGTCGTTCGCATGTACACATCTGCTGACGGCCTGCTTTTCGGCAGGACCGAAGAGCTCGATAGGCTGGACCGCGATCTCTCCCGGCAGATCGAGAGCATGCAAAGGCGGCTTGACATGCGCATGGAGTCGCTGAGGAGGAAATTCACGGCTTTGGAGGTTATGCTTCAGCAGTTCAACTCCCAGAGCGCGTGGCTCTCGCAGCAGTTAACGTCGCTCACACTTAACAATCAGAATGGGTGATAACATGGCCATCAGCACGGCGTACGGCGCTCTTAGCGGCAGAGACCGGGCTATTTCCGCGTACAAGCACATGAGCATAGAAACCGCGTCGCCGGCAGAACTCGTCCTCATGCTGTACAACAGGGCGCTAAGGAGCATGGACGAGGCTACGGCCTGTCTCGACCGGAAGGACCTTGAGGGATCCAACAACAGCCTTCAGAGGGCTCAGGACATTGTGGATGAGCTCCGGGTCTCTCTCAACAAGCCCGCGGGAGGCAAACTGGCGGAAGACCTGGACGCGGTGTACGAGTTTGTGAACTCACGGCTTCTCCAAGCCAACCTGAAGAAGGACGCTTCGTTTGTCCACGAGGCCAAGAGGCTCTTAAGCGAGATTAGGGATGGATGGGCGGAAGTGGTTGAGAAGCATGGGTACCGCTAGAGCGGGGATCCAAGTCGCCGGCACGGCCCGTGCCCTTGTTCAGGCATCCCAGGCGGTCAGGGATGCGGCCGTCGCCAGGGATTTCGACGGCCTTGCCCGCGCGATTGAGAGACGCGCGGAAATCATAGCGATGTTCCGGACGATGGACAAGCTCACTGACCTTTCGATCCGCGACCGGGATGAGGTCATCGCCGCGCTTCAGGAGATCCAGGCCCTGGACAACGAAGTGAAAGAAGTGCTGGAAAACGAAATGGCCGTGGAGAACAGGGCTATCCGGGACGTGGCGACCAAGTCCAAGGTGCTCTCGGCGTACGAACGCGCGGTGCCTAAACCGCAACGTTTCGACACTCATAAGTGAAGCACGCGAGCGGTTCAAGAGGCGTGTCGAATAATGGGAAAGCCCCGGCGAACCGGGGCTTTTGTTTTCGCTTAGCTTATCTTAGGAAGCCTTAACCACGTTCGCTGCCTGCAGGCCCTTCGGCCCGTCGACGATGTCGAACTCGACGGTGTCGCCCTGGTTGAGGGTCCGGAACCCGTCGGTCTGGATGGCAGTGTAGTGGACGAAAACGTCCGGGCCGTCATCGCGCTCGATGAAGCCGTAACCCTTTTCTGCGTTGAACCATTTGACTCTACCTTGCATTTCGGGACATTCCTCCTAAATTGCAGACGACGGGTCCCGGCCACGTCGCCTCCTGGAGCTTTCTGCTCGTGCTCGCAATATAGCATTCCCCAAAGGGCCAGTCAACAGACATTTGGCCCTTTGCCTGTGGATAATGTGAACAACTCTGTTGATATCCAGTTAGAAACGGATTTTCCTATGGGGATATCACTGTGGATTGTCGCGCCGTGTCGAAGGGAGCCTGAAACGGGGTGAGATCGTCGAAAAAGGTTCGCCAACCCACAGGTAGCACCTGGAAGGATTCAACCCTCTCGCAGGGAATAATATAGCTCAAACGGTCAGAGGGAGGTTGGTTTCATGGAGATCAACGTGAGGGGTAAGAACATCGATGTCAATCCCGGCCTCAGGCAATATGCCGAGAAGCGGCTGTCAAAGATAGACCGGTATATCAAGCAGACGCCCCTCGCCTGTCAAGTCACCTTCTCGACCGAGCGGGACAACTACGTTGTTGAAGTCACGATACCTCTAAACGGCTATCTCCTCCGGGCCGAAGAGTCAGCGAGGGATGCCTTCAGCTCAGTTGACAACGTCATGGAGAAACTGGAGAAGCAGATTGAGAAGTACCGCACCAGGCTCCTCAAGCGGGACAAGGTGGAGGTCTCTTTTCCCCGAGAGGACCAGGAACCAGGGCGTATCGTCAAGGTTAAGCGCTTCCCCATTAAGCCCATGACGCCCGAAGAAGCGGCGATGCAGATGGACCTCTTGGGCCATGATTTCTTCGTTTTCCAGAACGCGGAGACCAACGCGGTCAATGTCGTGTACAAGCGAAAAGACGGCAACTACGGGCTCATTGAGCCTGAGGACTAGTCCTATGTTCGAACCACGGGTCACGGTTGTCATATTCGAGGGTGGACAAGCCAAAACCGAACTGGACTCACTCATCGCTTCCGTCCGCAGGGAAGTTGTCCTCGATACGTGTGAAAGGCTGAAGTCGGTCCGGGAGATAGACGAGACCGTCCTGGTTACCAATTACCCCGACCTGGCCGCCTCGGCGCGGGAAACGGGTGTGGCCGTTGACTTTGAGCCGCCCGGGTCGAGACCCTTTCACTTCGGAAAGAGACTTCGCGAGGTCATCGTCTCCCACGGCATCGAGAACGTGATCTACATGGGAGGGGCAGCCGCTCCCCTACTCACTGCCCAGGAGTTCGCGGACATCGCCGTGGCCCTGAAGAGAGAGAGAAACCTGGTCGTCATGAACAACGTTCAGTCGGCCGATCTGGTTGCCTTCGCTCCGGCCAGAGCGATTGACGAGATTGAACTTCCCAATAAGGACAACCCGTTGGGAAACCTCTTGAGAGAGATCGGCATGCGCCGGGTGCTCATTCCGAACTCGGGGAGGGTGAACTTCGACCTCGACACCCCGACCGACTTTCTGATCCTCGGCATGCATCCCTTGTGCGGGCCGCGGGCCAAGCGGGCCGTCACCGCCCTCGAGTGGTCGCGGAAGGCGATTGACAAAGCCATGGATGTGCTCCGGCAGCCTTCCAAGGAAGTCGCCGTCATAGGTCGGGTTGGCCCCGCCGTGGTGCAGTATGTGAACTCCAACATGGTTCACAGGATGAGGGTTTTTTCCGAAGAAAGAGGTATGAAGGCTCTCGGTCGTGAGGAAAGAGGAGAAGTGGTGTCCCTCTTGGGGTTCATGATCGAGGAAGTAGGTCCGGAGAAGTTCTTTGACTTTCTCTCAAGGACAGCCGATGTTGCTTTTATAGATTCCAGGGTAATATTCGGACACCTCAAGAGACAGCTTTCGGACTGGGATAGATTCCAGTCGGATTTGGGACGGCATGAGCTCGTAGAGGACCCGTGGACGCGCGAGTTTACTAAGTATGCCTACCAAGCACGGATTCCGGTCGTGCTGGGTGGACACAGCCTGGTAGCAGCAGGCCTTTGGCTTATGGCCGAGATGATCGTCAAGGAACGTGAGGAGTCTGGATACAGGCACAACACCTATTCGCTGTCCAGGGGGATTAGGTTGTAGCTCCGGCTGTCCCTGGAGAGTCAGGCAAGGGTGGGGGAGACGATGTCGGTCGACAAACGAAGTGTCACTGCGCGGGAATACGAAGACACCCTAAAGCGGATACGAGATGTGATCACCGCAAGAGCCGTACTGGGTCCTGACGGCTCGGTTGAAGAAATCCACGTCCTAGCGGGCCCGGGCAGGTCCGTGAAGTTCATTGCTCGCGATGTCGAATCATCATTGATCGCTGCTTTCGGCAATCCGATTGACAGAAGGAAGATCTCGATTGCCCAGCTCGGAGGCGATCCGGGCAGGCAGGAGAGACGAGTACAGCTCCGCAAGGTGGAGATTGTGTCTGAGGCCGATTCCGCTGAAGTCAATGTGTACCTCAGAATGGGGAACAACGAAGTGATGGGATCGGCAGAGGGCGTGCCGACAGCCAAGAACTGGCTGTGGCTATCTGCCTGCGCCGCGATCAACGCCATCGGCCAGTATCTGTCTCCGGATGTCTCGTTCACCATTGAGGACGTAAGCGTGACCTCTTCTCGCACGACCCGGATCGCCTTGGTGTCGGTCCGGTTGTTCGCATTCGGCAAAGAGCAACTGCTTACAGGTTCCTGTCCCATTTCCCATGATGATAGAGAAGCTGTCGTCAAGGCCACTTTGGACGCTGTGAACCGGAAGTTCGCGCAAATGCTTGAGGGAGACACCTAGCGGAGTGAAACGCAAATAGAGGCCGCAGGCTCACGGTAGAGGAAAAGGGAAGACTGCGGAGAATTTGGGTTCGGGGCCGGCGGTCAACGCTTCAGCGGAGCCTGAGGGTAATCCGGACTTAGCGGGTTTCGGATATGTGCCATTAGGCTAACTGGGGGTTCTCCGGTGAACAAGCTCGTCAGAATCATTCTCGCGCTTTCCGCTCTGCTTCTGGCAGGAGTACGTTCGTGGCAGGTAGGCTAACAATCTAGCGGACGCCGCCGGTCCCCCGAGGAGAGGTGCCCTGTTTGAAGTCCAATGGAGGGTTCTTGAAACAAGCCTACACACTCATGGTCTCCCTCATAGGCGTGTGGGTTCTTTTCACCAACCTCCCTACTTTCGAGACAGCCAAAGACCTTGCCGAATACCTCTTCCTTTTCTTCCTCGTCGTTGTCGGCGAAGTAGCTCCCGTGACCATACCTCGCGGCAGCGGCACGGTTTCAGTCTCTCCACCCATGAACTACACGGTAACAGTCCTATTGGGCCCGGCTGCAGGGATATGGGTGAACACTCTGGCAACCCTGCGCAAGAGGGATCTTACGGGCCAGGTGCCCCTGCACCTTGTGTTCTTCAACAGGGGCATGCTGGCGATCTCAATGTTCATGTTCTCCAAGACCTATGCGGCCGCCGGCGGGCACTTCGGGAGGCTCGAGTGGCCCACTGGGTTTGTGGCGTTTCTCTCGGCAGCCATCGTCGACACCTTGTGCAACGCTCTCCAGTTCGCCATCTACTTCAGCCTGGATTCAGGCATGTCTTTGCGCGGGGTGTGGAAGCTCAACATCCAGTGGAGCCTCCCCAGCATGTTGGCGCTCTACCCCCTCGGTCTGCTCATGATGCTTGTGGCCCAAGAAGCGGGGCCTTTCCTGTTGACGCTCTTCTACCTGCCTCTCCTCACCATGAAGTATTCGCTCACGAAGTACATAGAGCTGCGGCTGGCTTACCAGGAGATGGCGGGAGCCTTGTCAAACGCCATCGACGCCAGGGACGCCTATACCAGGGGGCATTCGGAACGCGTGGCCGAATATGCGGCCATGCTGGCCAAAGAGTTGAAGCTCACCGAAGACCGTATCGAGATGATCCGATATGTCGGGTTGCTCCATGATGTCGGCAAAATCGGCATCAGGGATGCCATCATGAAAAAGCAGGGCGCCTATACCTACGAGGAATACGAGGAAATGAAGCAGCACGCCAAGATGGGAGCCCAGATGCTAGAGGGAATGAAGTTCATCGGAAAGGGTCAGGACTGGGTCAAGTACCATCACGAGCGTTGGGACGGCAGGGGTTTCCCCGACGGTCTGAAAGGCGAGGAGATCCCGCTGGAGGCCAGGATCATCGCCTGTGCCGATTCATTCGATGCCATGACGACGGACAGGCCTTACAAGGCCAAACTCACCCCCATTGAGGCGAAGGAAGAACTGATAAGATGCGCCGGGACGCAATTCGACCCGGAGGTTGTGAAGGCCATGCTCAAAGTGGTGGATAAGACCATCGGCGGTGGGAAGTGACTTTTTGTACGCCTCGGCGATACTAGTCGGAGTCATACTGGCCCTTGTGCTTGGAGGCGATCTCCGGAGGCTTGCTTCGCTGGAAGTGAGGAGACTGCCTTGGATCGTCTTCTCGTTCGCCCTCCCGCTGACTGCTCCCCTCTTTCTCCGCGCGGACCTGGATTCGCGGATCCTCCCCGCGGCTTTGACCCTTCTCTCCTACGGAGCTCTTTTCTACGGTCTCACCGCCAATCTGAGGATACCCGGAATAGGCGCTATCGCGCTCGGCTCCCTCGCCAACCTCGCGGCGGTCGCCGCAAACTCGTTCCGGATGCCTGTCAGGCTTGACGTATTTGAGCCTGCCGTGCGCGTCCAAGAGGCGGCCAGGCTCTCCGGAAGCCTCACCCACGCCGAACTGGGCGCCGGTACCAACCTCTCGTTCCTGGCCGACGTCATCCCGTGGCGCTTGTTCGCCGAGCGTCCCTCCATGGTCAGCATCGGGGACATAATCATCGCCCTTGGGGCCGGATACTTGGTGTTCAGGGCCGCCAAACCACGGTGTTTCCGCTGAGACCATGGTACAATGGACTCTGACCGTGTCGTGAAATCCACTATCCGAGAGGGATGCGTTTGTCTTTCCTAAAGAACTTGTTTGACTCAAACGAGCGGGAGCTAAAGAAGATATGGCGCGTGGTCCAGGAAGTGAGCGCCAGGGCTCCGGAGATCGCCGCGCTTAGCGACACCGAGCTTGCCGCCAAGACCAATGAGCTCAGGGAGCGGTCGGCGCGCGGAGAGGAACCTGACAGCCTCTTGGTGGATGCTTTCGCGGTCGCAAGGGAGGCCGCGCACCGCATCCTCGACATGCGTCCTTTCGACTGCCAGATTGCCGGAGGGATCGTCCTGCACCAGGGCCGTATCGCCGAGATGCAGACCGGCGAAGGCAAGACTCTGGTGGCAACGCTTCCCGCTTATCTTAACGCGGTGACCGGACGCACGGTGCACGTCGTAACGGTCAACGACTACCTTGCCAGGTTCCACAGCGAATGGATGGGCCAGCTTTACAGGTTCCTGGGGCTCAACGTGGGCCTGGTAATACCCCAGATGGACGCGGGCGCGAAGCGCAGGTCATATTCCTGCCCTATCATATACGGCACCAATACTGAGTTCGGGTTCGACTACCTACGGGACAACATGGCCTGGCGGAAAGGCGATCTCGTCCAGGGGCCTCTGGACTACGCCATAATCGACGAGATCGACTCAATCCTGATCGATGAGGCCAGAACGCCCCTTATAATCGCGGGTCCGTCAGCAGGTTCCGCCCAGGAGTATTACCGTTTCCGAGACCTATCCAGAGTTCTCAAACGGGATGTCCACTACACGCTGGATGAGAAGGCCAAGCTTGTGGCCCTCACTGAGGAAGGGCACCAGAAGGCGTCGGAATGGCTGGGCGTGGACCTTGACGCCGCGGA
>CAZYFG010000010.1:21465-26704 GCA_964646835.1 uncultured Eubacteriales bacterium
CCGCGGAGAACATCCACCTCCAGGGCTACATCCGGCAGGCCCTGAGAGCGAAAGAACTCATGGCCAAAGACGTCGATTACGTGGTCAAAGACGGCCAGATCCTCATTGTCGACGAGTTCACCGGACGTATCCTGGTGGGGCGGAGGTACTCGGACGGCCTGCACCAAGCCATAGAGGCCAAAGAGGGGCTGGAAGTCAAGGAGGAGTCGGACATCCTGGCCACCATCACGGTCCAGAACTACTTCAGGATGTACAAAAAGCTCTCGGGCATGACCGGCACTGCCTTGACCGAGGAACCTGAATTCCGGGAGATCTACGGGCTGGACGTTGTGGTGATCCCAACCAACAAGCCGCTTATCAGGGAATCCTATCCCGACTCGATCTGGAAGACGGAGAAGGCCAAATACCGGGCGGTTGTGGAGGAGATAAAGGACCTTCACTCCAAAGGGCGGCCGGTACTGGTCGGGACCAGGTCCATCGAGAAATCCGAGATGCTTTCGGACATGCTGAAGCGAGAGGGAATCCCTCACCAGGTTTTGAACGCCAAGCACCACGAGCGAGAAGCCGAGATCGTGGCTCAGGCGGGCCGGAAAGGCGCTGTGACCATAGCGACCAATATGGCAGGGCGAGGCACCGACATTCTCTTGGGCGGCAACCCTGACTTCATGGCCAGGCAAGAGCTGAGGCGGCAGGGGTTCGACCCGGAAGTGGTCACGCTGGCATCCGAGAAGGTGCTTCCCGCCGACATAGTCAGGCGGATTGAGTCCGGCGACGTAGACGAGCACCTGGAGACCGTCCTCAAAGCGAGAGAAGAGTACGGCCGGCTCTACAAAGCCTCCAAGGCCATGACCGACAAGGAGCACGAGGAAGTCGTGAGGCTTTCGGGCCTTCACGTCCTGGGTACTGAGAGGCATGAGGCCAGGCGCATCGACAACCAGCTCAGGGGCCGGGCAGGACGGCAAGGCGACCCGGGCTCTTCTAGGTTCTACCTTTCGCTGGAAGATGAGCTCATGAGGCTGTTCGGAGGGGACATGCTGTCCTCCGCGATGGACAGGATCGGGTTCTCGGAAGATGAGCCTATCGAACACAGCCTCGTCACCAAGGCCGTCGAGACTGCCCAGAAACGCATCGAGGCACACAACTTCGGCATCCGGAAGAACGTCGTCGAGTACGACAACGTCCTCAACAAGCAGCGTGAAGTCATCTATTCCGACCGGCGGCAAGTCCTAACGGCCGAAGACCCGGAGCCCATAGTCATGTCCATGGTGGATCGTGTCCTCGAACGGGCTGTGGACCTGTACTGGCCGGAAAAGGTGCGAAAGGAAGAAGCCGACCTTGATGGGCTCTCCCTCTACGTGCGCGACCTCGTGCCCGGCATGGGAGAGAGCGATGTGAAGGGCGCGGATGACCGCGAGTCGTTGCGGGACAGCCTGATTGAGAAGGCCAAGGAGTCCATCCGCCGGAGGACGGAGGTCCTCGGGAAGGACGCCGCGCAGCTCTACCGGTTCGTCATCCTCAGGGTCACCGACATGCAGTGGGTGGATCAGCTGCGGGCCATGGAAGACCTTCGAGAAGGCATCGGCCTTCAGGCATACGGACAGAAAGACCCGCTGGTAGAATACACGCGGGTAAGCTATGAGATGTTCCAGGGGCGGGTGCAGAGCATCGAAGAGACGGTCGTAAGGTACCTTAGCAGGGTCGAGTTAGGGAGAGACGCCCAGGCGCCCTCGGGCTCGGCAGGTCGGGAAGGGGCAGCGGGCCGCGGAGGAGCAGCAGGACGCGGAGGCGGGGCGGTGAGCGGTCCTCAAATGAGCGGGCCAAGTCGTCCGCCTGCTCAAGCAGCCGCTTCCAGGGCACCCGTGGTCCGGTCAGGGCGCAAGGTTGGACGCAATGACCCGTGTCCCTGCGGAAGCGGCAAGAAGTACAAGAATTGCTGCGGGAAGATATCGTAGCTTCAATGTGAGGAGGGACGCCGCAAGGCGGTTACATGTACGAAGAAGTTGTTCAGACACTCCAGTCCGTGGTCGAAAGACTCGGCAGCATCGGGAGGTCTCTTTGACCCCGACCGGCTGACGCAGGAACTGGATTCTCTTCGAAAGAAGATGGAGGACCCGGCCATATGGCAAGACGCGAAAAAGGCGCAAGAGACAGGTCGCCGTATTAGCCGGCTTCAGGCAAAACTGGATAAGTGGCAAGACCTCAAGCGGTCCGCGGAAGAAAACCTCGAGATGGCCCAGCTGGCTGAGAGCGAAGGCGATATGTCTCTCATGGACGACCTCGGCGGTTCGGCCAAAGAACTCGCAGCCAAGGTTCGGGAGTTGGAGCTGGAGACGTTGCTTTCCGAACCCTACGATTCCCGTGACGCCATCTTGACACTCCATGCGGGCGCAGGCGGAACTGAGGCCATGGACTGGGTCGAGATGCTCTACAGGATGTACACGAGGTGGGCCGAGCGACACGGGTTCAAAGTTGAAACCCTCGACTTGCTTCCCGGCGAAGAAGCAGGCTTGAAGAGCGTCAGTTTTGCCGTGAAAGGCGACTACGCCTATGGGTACCTCCGGACGGAACGCGGTGTGCACAGACTAGTGAGGATATCGCCCTTTGACGCCAACGCGAGAAGGCATACTTCCTTTGCTTCGGTAGACGTCCTTCCGGACATCGAGGAGGAAGCCGAGATCGACCTGGACCCCGATGACCTCAAAGTGGATACCTTCCGGTCGTCCGGCGCAGGGGGGCAGAACGTCAACAAGGTTGAGACCGGTGTCCGGATCACCCACCTGCCTACCGGGATCGTTGTCTCCTGCCAGAACGAAAGGTCGCAGCACTCCAACAAGATACTGGCCATGAGGCTCCTGTCGGCCAAACTGCTTGCTCTCAAGGAAGAGGAGAGGCGCAAAGAAATCGAGAGCCTTAGGGGAGCCCAGAAAGAGATAGCCTGGGGCAGTCAGATACGGTCCTACGTCTTCCAGCCGTACACGATGGTTAAAGACCACCGCACGGGCACCGAGGTGGGAAGCGTCGAACGTGTCATGGACGGGGGCATTGACGAGTTCATCTTTGCCAAGCTGCAGGCTGACGCGCTTACTTCTAACCAGGAATGAGGGAGACCGGGCCCATGATGAAACGGAACATGTTGTTGGCTGCAGGGCTTGCCATCGCCCTTGTGCTCGGCGGTGTCCTGGGATGGGTGGGGAAAGGGTTCGCGGCAGGCGAGCCTCTCCCAGGGAGCGAGCAGGACCCGTTGGTTTCCAGGTCATACGTGGATTCAAGGATTGAAGCTCTCGAAGCGCTCGTGAAGTCCTCCACGGCGGGGCCCCAGATGGTCATAGTGGAGCTTGCAGCGGGGCAGAAGCTCGTCGCCGGCGCCGGCACCGAGATCATCCTGAGGGCGGGGAGCGGCGTGGTCATCGACTCGGAACTGGGAGGCTTGTGTGATGTGACCGCGGGCAAGGACCTCAGGAAGGGAGAACCCGCTCCGGCCAATCACCTGCTCTTGGTGCCCCGAGATGACGGGAGAGGGATCCAAGCCGTGACCTCCGTAATCGCGATGGTGCGGGGGAGCTACGCGCTGGAGTAAAGGACGCGGAGTATCATGTCTATGTTCTCTTCTGCCTTGGCCCTGAGCGTTGGAACGGCTTTTCCGAGTTCGCCCTCGTAAGCGTCCCGGGCGTCCAGAAACCTGCGGAACTCCAGGGCAAGGTCTCGGGGGGCGCCGGTGCCAGGGTCCGGAAGAACCGGGTTTCCCACCATCCTGCAGAACGCGCCTATCTTGGGGTCTATCTCTACGCCCAGGAAAGGCACTCCCGCGTGGGCCGAGAGGATGAGCGTGTGAAGCCTCATCCCGAAACAGAAAAGCCCTCTCTCCAAAAGCCCCAGGGCTTCTTTGGGCCGGATGCCCCGGAGGAGTGGCACAGATCTTTCCCCCTCAAGCGAGATGCTCTTCTCCACAGCCTCGGAGACCGGCGTATCCCGTTCCTGCATGACCAGGAAGGCCGGGCAGAAACCCTCGTTTCTCAAGAAGGCCACGGCTTCGGCCACCCCTCGGTAAAAGCCCTCGTTCTGGCCGTCTCTTAAGGCCAGCCAGACGATCCTGTCTTCCCCGTCCAGCCCGTTTGCCGCCATTATCTCGGCGATTCTGGAAGGTGAAGCGGGGGTCAAGAGGAACGCCGGGTCCGCGGTGACCGCCACTTTAGCATCCAGGCCAACGCCCAGCTCCTTGAGGACTGACTCTGATTCCGGGTCCCTCAAAGTGATTTCCTTAGCGGTCCGGAGCGCGGCGCCTGTCAGGCGTTTCCCTGCCGCGGAGCGGAGAGGGCCAATCCCGTTGGCGTACACCACAAGGGGCTTTCCCAGGGCTTTGACCAGATAGATGAATGCGATGTAGTACGAAAGCGATCGGAATGAGGTCGAGTCCTGAAGGAGGCTCCCCCCGCCGAAGACAACCAGGTCGCTCATTCGGATGGCCGACACGACGCCGCTCGGGGACATCCTGTTGAATGCCTGGATTCCGTGGGAAGCCGATGTCTCGCTTGGATTGGCCGAAAGCACCGATATGCCGACTTCGGGGGCCCTCCGGCCGATGGCCTCCACGGTGGAAGCGAGTATGGCCTCGTCGCCCAGGTTTCCGAAGCCGTAGTACCCCGAGAGGAGGAGCTTCGCCAATACCCGCACCTCAATTTCTCGTGAAATGATAAAACTCTGGTGAAGAGGCGCTTTGACCAAGAACGGGTTTTCGATAGGGATCATAGCAGAAAAGCACCTGGGTGTAAAAACGACAGGAGCAGGCGGCGGCGGTGTAGAACAATGACACGCTGCGTGGAATTCGGGCGAAATGACGGACAAAAGACCTAAGGGTTGGTGTGAGTGGCTCGAGCGGTCAACATCTTGGGTGTAGAGTTCTACCCCGTAACCAAGTCGGGTGCTTTCCGTTCCCTTGATTGGATGCTTTCCAGGGACGACGGCCGGACCCGTCTTGTGGTCACCGCGAACCCGATCATGGTCATGACGGCCCGACGTGACCCGGAGTTCATGGAAATCCTGGAGAAGGCAGACCTCTTGGTCCCCGACGGCGTGGGTGTTCTCTGGGCAGCCCGGAAGATGGGAGCATCGCTGCCGGAACGGGTGACAGGTGTAGACCTCACCGAGTATCTCTTGGAAAGGCGGCCTGCTCCAAGGATCTACCTCTTGGGAGGCAAACCGGGAGTAGCCGACCGGGCATACCGGAACATCGAGAAGAGGA
>CAZYFG010000011.1:0-9503 GCA_964646835.1 uncultured Eubacteriales bacterium
CAACGCCATGTGGATGCGGCGTTACATGGTGGATGAGCTTAACAAGGACTACATCAGGCTGGCCCGGGCCAAGGGGATGTCAGGCACCGCCATCATGGTGAAGCACGTCATGAGGAATGCGTTCGTTCCGATGGCGCAGTACTTGCCGGCCTCCGTGCTGTTCACGATCTCAGGGTCCATATACATCGAATCCCTCTACTCCATCCCTGGGATGGGAGGCCTCCTCGTAGACGCCATCCAGCGCCAGGACAACACGCTGGTGCAGGCGCTCGTCCTCATTTTCTCGACATTGGGCATCATCGGCCTGTTTCTTGGAGATATCGCGATGGCCATCTTCGATCCTCGCATTAAACTGGTCAGAGGAGGGGGAGCAAGGTAATGGGCGCCAAAGAATTAGAGACGCTGCAGGCAATCGAAGACCGCTCCCTGTTCGAATTCGCTCGATTCGATGAAGAAGCCGGGGAACGAATAGGCTACTCCAACTACTCCTATTGGGGTTCCACTATCCGGATGTTCCTCAAGAACAAGACCGCGCTCATTGCGCTCTGCGCAATGATAACGCTGCTCACGTTCACGATCATCCAGCCCCTCCTGCCCAATCAGAAAGAGCCGAACAAAGTCTACATCGACCCGAACACAGGCCGCCAGCTCATGAATCACCCTCCCGATGCTGAGTACTGGTTCGGAACCAACTCCATCGGCCAGGACCTCTGGTCTCGCATCTGGGCGGGGACCAGGACATCGCTGCTTATCGCCGCCATCGTCGGGGTATGGGAAGTGGGCTTTGGGATACTGTTTGGGGCTCTCTGGGGATACGTGAGGCAACTGGACGCTCTCATCACCGAGATCTACAACATCATCAACAATATCCCGACCACGATTGTGTTGACGCTCTTGGCTTACATCATGAGGCCAGGCTTCAAGACCATGGTATTCGCCATGTGCGCGACCGGCTGGCTTGGAATGGCACGCTTCGTGCGGAACCAGATAGTCATCATCCGCGACCGCGAGTACAACCTGGCGTCGCGGTGTTTGGGAACTCCCACATCCCGCATCATCATGCGGAACCTCCTCCCCTATCTGGTATCAGTTATCGTGCTGCGTATCGCGCTGTCGATCCCCGGAACCATAGGGTGGGAAGTGTTCCTCACCTACATCGGACTGGGGCTTCCGGTCAATAAGCCGTCACTGGGGAACCTCGTCAACGAAGGCCGGCGCATCATCATGTCGCCGAGCCTCCGGTACCAGCTGGTCTTCCCCGCCGTGGTCCTGTCTATCATAACGATCTCATTCTACGTGATGGGCAACGCGTTCTCTGACGCTGCCGATCCTCGTAACCACTACTAGGAGGCGGAAGCGATGAGCGAACGTACACCTATCTTGTCAGCCAAAGACGTAGTGGTGAAGTTCAGCCTGAGAGGCCAGATCCTTACGGCCATTCGCCAGGCCTCGCTGGACCTTTACGAAGGTCAGACCATGGCCATCGTGGGAGAGTCGGGCTCGGGAAAGAGCGTCTTCACCAAGACCTTCCTCGGCATGCTTGACGCCAACGGCTGGGTGGATTCGGGTTCTATCATGTTCGAGGGACAGGATCTGGCCAAATTCAAGACCGAGAAAGAGTGGCTCAAGGTCAGGGGCAAGAAGATCGCCATGATTTTCCAGGATCCGATGACCGCGCTTAATCCTCTTAGGACCGTGGGCATGCAGATACGCGAAGTGCTCGAGATGCACCAAGGTCTCCGGGGCGAGGAAGCCAAGAAGAGGACCATCGAGATACTTGCCCAAGTGGGCATAGATAACCCTGCCATGAGGTACAGCCAGTATCCCCATGAGTTCTCAGGAGGCATGCGGCAGAGGGTCGTCATCGCGATCGCCGTAGCCTGCAACCCCCGGATCCTCATATGCGACGAGCCGACCACGGCTCTGGACGTGACGATCCAGGCCCAGATCTTAGAGCTAATCCGGGATCTGCAGAAGCAGCTCAACCTCACCATCGTGTACATCACCCACGACCTCGGCGTGGTCGCGAACGTGGCCGAATACGTCGCCGTGATGTACGCGGGAGACATCATCGAGTACGGGACGGCGGAAGAGATCTTCTATGACGCGCGCCATCCGTACACGTGGGCGCTCCTTTCTTCCCTGCCCCAGCTGGGAATCAAGGGGAAACCCCTTTACTCGATTTCCGGAACGCCCCCGAACCTGTTCATGGAGATCAAGGGAGACGCCTTCGCGCCCAGGAACCCCAGGGCTCTGAAGATAGACTTTGTGCACCGTCCCCCCTATTTCAGGGTTTCACCCACTCACATCGCGCGCACGTGGCTCTTGGACCCCCGCGCTCCCAAAGTCGAGCCGCCTGAGGCAATCAAGGCCATGCAAGCGAAATACGCGAGGTATGCGACATGATGACCGACACCAGAGAAGCCCTTATCGATGTTCAGAACTTGCGGGTCGAGTTCAAGGTCCGGGGCCGCAGGCCGTTCGTCGCCGTGAAGGACGTGTCCTTTCAGATCTTCAAGGGCGAGACCTTCGGGCTGGTTGGCGAAACGGGGTCCGGGAAAACCACCATTGGCCGGGCGATAGTGAGGATCAACGAGACGGCGGCGGGTGTCATCAAGTTCCGCGGCCAGAAGATAAACGGAGTGATCCCCAAGGGAGTTGACCGGATGGTGACCCAAAAGATCCAGATGATATTCCAGGATCCTATGGCCTCGCTGAATGAGAGGGCCAAGGTCGACTACATTGTCTCCGAGGGCCTGTACAACACAAGGAACTACGTTGATGAGGCCGACCGCATGGCCAAAGTGGAGAAGGCCCTTCTCGAAGTGGGTCTCCTGCCCGAGTTCGCCTCCCGCTTTCCACACGAGTTCTCGGGAGGCCAGAGGCAGCGTATCGGAATTGCCAGAGCCCTCATCATGGAGCCCGAGTTCGTCATCGCCGATGAGCCCATATCCTCGCTGGACGTGTCCATCCGAGCCCAGGTTCTGAACCTGCTCTCCACGCTCCAGAAGGACAAGGGCCTAACCTACATGTTCATCTCCCATGACCTGTCCGTTGTGCGGTTCATCGCCGACCGGGTGGCCGTCATTCACAAAGGGGAGATAGTGGAGCTCGCCGAGACGGAGGAGCTCTTCAGGAACCCACTCCACCCGTATACCAGGGCTCTTCTGTCCGCAATTCCGACGCCTGACCCGAGAGTTGAGAGGGAGAAAAAGGTACTCGTGTATGATCCCAAGTCCCATGACTACTCCAAGGATAAGCCCAAATGGGTGGAGATACGGCCCGGGCACTTCGTCATGGGGAACAACGAAGAGATCGGCCGGTACGAGACCATGATCGACTGATCCCGCGTACCGCCTGGCGTTACCAGTGGAAACTGGCGCCGACGCCGAGGAACTTGTATAGCGCCGTGGCCAGTAGGGCCAACTGACAGGCCGACCAGAGGAGAGCCGGAATGGGGTTTTTAGCGAAGGCCTCTAGCCGGTTGTCCGGAAGGTTCGGCCTTCTTGGCAAGAGGCCGCTGGGGTCCCTGCGACCTAAGAGCTCGGCCCCGGATATCTTGTCTTCCGGGATATCCGTGCCCGTTTCGGCGGTCCGGGCCAAAAAACCCAAGAAGGAGGTCTTCTTTAGGTAGATAAGCCAGGCTATAAGGACGTAGAGCGCCATGAACAAGGGGAGCATGACCGCAAGGTAATAGGTCCTCTTGAAGCCCCAGAACGTAATGGCGGCCGACGCCAGGAAGGCAAAGGCGGTGAGCGCCAGGCTTTGGGCGAACGTCTGAAGGCGAATCACCTGAAAAACGACCTCCCTGCCGGACAAGTGGTAAGACACGATTATTATGAGCCTACCGTCGGGTAGTTGTACAGCCCTGACGGCTCCGCGCGAAATGAGGTGTCGGACTCGGTGTTCCGAACAAGAGTTACATTGACAATACTGGCGGCTCTTTTGCTCTTCCTGCCGGTCCTCTTCGGCGGCTGCGCTCCCAAGGTCGTGGAATCCCCGCCCGAACCGGCCCTTACGGACGTGCAGATAGGCGTCAAGGTTGATGAGATAGTCGCCCGCTACGTTGAGGCTTTAGACCTGGATGACCGGGAAGGCATTTTTGAGGTGCAGGATTCGGTTTCCCAGGGCAAGGTGACGCTGACAGGCGAGACGTCCGACGAGTCTTTCAAGAAGGACCTCCTGGCTCAGGTAGCGGAGATCCCGGGCGTAGTCTTGGTCGACAACATTCAAGTCCTCCCTCCCCCGTCAATGGGAGAAAAGGTCTTCGGCATCGTGAAGATACCGGTGGTGAACCTCGGTGATGGACCCAAGAGCTCCGGCGGCTCCCACACCGTTACTCAGGCGAGGATGGGTGATGTCCTAAGGCTCCTTCGGGAGAAGGACGGATGGTATTTGGGCCAGATGTATGACGGCTACCTTGGCTGGGTCGGGCCCGAGTCCATACACATATCGACGCCACAGGAAGTGGAGGCCTTTAGGAGCGGCCGCGTGGTCCTTGTCACGGCAAAGACGGCTTCGGTCTTGACTCAGCCGGGCGGGAACTCCCTGTTCATCCAGGCGCTGGCTCAGGGGAGCGTCCTCCCTCTCCTGGGAGAAGAGGGCGAGTGGGTCAAGGTGAGCATCCCCGGCGGCCCTCAGGGTTGGATGGAGGCAACCAAGGTACGGGCCTTCGAGGGTATCGACGCAGTCTTTGCCGAGAAAAAGGGTGCTCAGGCTGTCATTGAGACGGCCAAGCAGTACCTGGGTCTCCCCTATCTCTGGGGCGGTACCACAGCGTACGGTTTCGACTGCTCGGGACTTACCCAGTTCTGCATGAGGATGAATGGGTACTTCCTGCGACGCGATTCGGACATGCAATACGAGCAGGGCGAAGAGGTGAAGGAAAGGAAGGACTTGAGACCGGGAGACCTGGTCTTCTTCCAGACATACAGGAAGGGTCCTTCACATGTCGGCATCTACATCGGCGACTCCCAGTACATTCAGTCAGGCGGCCAGACCGGTGTCACGATTCAAAGCTTCGACCCTGCCCACTCCAACTACTCTGAGACCTTGGACCAGGCCTATCTGGGTGGTAGGCGTATCATCAAGGAGTAGTCCCCCAGGTAGGAGCTTTGACTAGCAGGTGTCACTACAAACAGCCTGAGCCGCCCGGCGGTTCTCCCGCGCCTTGCGGAGTGCCGGGCGGCTTTGCTTTCCTGCTCACACGACGTTCTTGAGCCTAGCCTACCGCTCCGGGAGCCGGGATGAAGATCACTTGCCCGGGAGTCAGGGTGTACGGAGGCGAAAGCTGGGGATTGAACGCCGTAAGCTCTCCGACGTTCATTCCGAACTTCCTGGCGACGTCCTCGATGGTCTCGCCCTCCATGACAACGTATCGTCTGGCGCTGCTGCTGCCGCCCGTGCCCGGGGACATCGGCGTTGTGTCCATTGGGGTCGTCATGTGAGGCTTTTGGCCGGTTGGGATGTGGATCACTTCGCCCGGGAAGATCACATCGGGGTTCCTGATCTGAGGATTGGCTCTTATCAGCGCGTCAAGCGAGATACCGTAACGCTGTGCGATGAGGAACATGGTGTCGCCCGGCTGGACCACGTATTCGATAACCCCTGCTACCGGAGGCATCGGACGGTGATCCGGCGGCATTGGATGGTCCGGCCTGACGGGATGTCTCGGCTCGACCACAAGTTTGATGTTGCATTTTTGGGCTATCTCGCGAAGGAGCCGGAGCTTCCGGTCCTGACGCCCTGTTCCCCGGATGACGCATGCCCTTCCGGCTTCGACATGGATGAAGCGGTCTGCCCGCATCCATCCCATTTCCATCGCTTCACTCTCTCTGGACCAGAGAATGGGCAGTATGTCGTTTAGGTCGTCGGAGAACCGGATTTCGCTGAACTCGCCGGGAATCTGGCAGCCTACGCAGGCGAGGAGCTCGTGACAGTCATCCCTCTGCTTCCTATGCAGGTCAACAAGATCGCGGATGAGATCGAGACACTCAGAAGAAACGCCCAACACCAAGAGCTTTTCGTACAGAGGCGAGAGCTCCCGGTTGCGCATCCAGACGTAGGTAGTTGCCTGAACGATCTCCTGGTCCGCCATAATACCCCCTCCAAATCTTCCGCGAATCGCTTATTCCATCCAATCTATGAGGGGGGAGGCCGTTTGGTGCGGAAACGAAAAAGCCCTCGTTTGAGGGCCATCGTTCTTCATTGGCGGAAGATGTGGAAGGTGCGGCCTAGGGCTCTCTGTTTGACGGATGCCGCGACTCGGGCCGTCTCCTGGGACCCGGCTCGGGCCATGGCCACATGTCTTCCTGGAGCCAGTAGTTGTCCGGTTCCCGCCAGTACCACTCTTCTTCCGGGTCTTCCACCCGGTCTCCGTCTTCCGTACTCGGGGCGTCAACCTGATCCACGAAATAAGGGTCGAATTCCTCTTCGTAGAAAGGCGTTTCCAGCCGGTAGTTGCCCCGCCGGGGCGGCCGCTTTTCGTCTCCGGGCCCCATGCCTTCCACCGGGCGATCGTCTTTCATGGCGTCCCTCCTTTCGCCGGTCCGGAGTAGCTTACCCGCCGCGAACCCTTGTATGTATCCACGCAAGGGTCGCGGGTGTCGGTACCCAAACTGGCGTTTGCGTTCCCTGCCAGATCATGCTAAACTTTTGTTCGAGGCGGGAAGAGACAAGGAGGGCGTTCCATGAGTAGTCTTACCGAACAGCAAGCCAAAGTGCTTGAGGTGATCAGGGAGAGCATCCGCGAGCACGGATATCCTCCTTCTGTGCGTGAACTGGGCGAGAAGCTTGGGCTCAAGTCCACGGCCACGGTCCATACTCACCTTAGAAACCTCGAGCGCAAAGGTTTCCTTAGGAGAGCCGCCCAGAAGTCCCGGGCGTTCAACGTCACCGACTCGTCTCCTGGTGTTTCAGGGGGCCCTGTTGTCATGGTGCCGTTGGTTGGAATGGTGAGAGCGGGCACCCCGGTCCTCGCGGTTGAAAACATAGAGGACATGGTCCCTTTCCCCAGGTCTTTCGTGAAGTCCGAGAACGTCTTTCTGCTTAAGGTTCAGGGAGACAGTATGATTGACGCGGGCATTCTCGATGGTGACTACGTCTTGGTGAGGCAGCAGGAACACGCCGACAACGGGGACATCGTGGTCGCCCTTCTGGGTGACGAAGCTACCGTGAAGTCCTTCTACAGGGAGAAAGACGCCGTCAGGCTTCAGCCGAGGAATCCTCGTCTGGCGCCTATCGTGTCCCGGGATGTACGCGTGATCGGCAAGGTGGTAGGTCTCTACCGTGACGTTCGCTAGGCGCCCAACGCTTTGGACGCGGCCCTCCGGACCGCCAGCATCACGTGTTCTTTGGTAAGCCCGCCTTGCAGGTAAGCGGTATAGGGTTCGGTGAAGGGAGCATCGCAGGTAAGCTCCATCGATGACCCCTGGACGAAGGTCCCGGCGGCCATGATTATGGGGCGGTCGTAACCGGGCATGTCCCATGGCTCCGGCGTCGCGAATGAATCCACCGGCGATGAAGCCTGTATGGCGGCCGCGAAAGCCCGAAGCCTCTCCGGCGAACCAAGCGTAACCGCCTGCACGATGTCGGACCGTTCCTCCGTAGGTCCCGGATCAACTTGAAACCCCAGACGGCGAAGGTAAGAAGCGGCGAACGTAATGCCCTTGAGACACTCCCCCACCACCTTTGGAGCCAGGAACAGCCCCTGGTACAGGTCGCGGTATCCTGCGGGGAAACTCCCTGTCTCGCTCCCTAACCCCGGCGCGTAAAGGCTCTCGGCTACCCTGGTTACGGCCTCCCTATCTCCCACCGCGTAAGCTCCTGTGGGGGCAAGACCGCCTCCCGGGTTCTTGATGAGCGATCCCACGGTCAACGAGATGCCCAGGACCGGCGGCTCAACGGTTCCCGTGAACTCGCAGTAGCAGTTGTCGACCACAGTGAAGATGCCGGGCCACTTGTTTCTTACGAGACGGACGAACTCGGAAAGCGACGACATTGATATGCTCTTTCGGGCGGTATATCCCCGGGATCGCTGGATGTAGATGACCCTGGTATTGTCACGGATCTTTTCCGCGAGGTCGGCCTCGACCTCGTCCATCCCGATCCGTGCCTCTTCGTAAAGCAGGAGTGAGTTCGTTTCGCGGTACGTTATGCCGAAGGCCTTTAGCCCCCGTTCTCCCGTCACCGGGGCCAAGGTGTCATAGGATGGTCCCGTGACGCACACGACGTCGTCTCCGGGCCTTAGGAGCGCAAACAGAGCGGTCTTCAGCGCGTGGGTCCCTGAGGCCCAATGGGTCCTCACAAGCCCTTGTTCGGCCCCACAAACCCTGGCGTAGAGCCGGTCCAGGGTGTCCCTGCCCGCGTCGCCGTACCCGTAGCCCGTAGTGCCCGCCATGTGGTGCAGGGCCACTTTTTCGGCGATAAAGGCGTCCAGAACCCTTTCCTGGTTGGCCATGACCGTAGCGTCGATCTTGGCCCAGACGGGCAGTACCTCTTCCCTGCTCTCCGAGAAGGCTCTATTCAAGAGATTGCCGGCTGCCATTCTGCCTTATCCCCAACTTCCTGGAGAACCTTTCCGCGTCTTCAGGCAAGAGCTCGACTTCTAAAAGCGCCCCCTCGTCGTCGTGGATCTCTTTCCGGACGGTCCCGGCTCTCTTTATCTCAAAGGTGAGGTCCCACTTGGAGTACGGGACGTGCCACCGGACGGTCACCCTCTTGGCTGACAGTCCCCGAATGACGGCTTTAGTGAGGTCTTCCAGTCCCTCTTCGAACACTGCGGATATGGCCACGCTTCCCTCATGCAACCGGAGCATGGAGTCAAGTTCGTGAGGGGCCACCCGGTCCTTCTTGTTGAAGCATACGACCTTGGGACGCCCGTCTACTCCCAAGTCGGACAAGACGCCCTGAACCGTGGCCATTTGGTAGGGCCACGCCGGGTTCGCCGCGTCCACTACATGAATCAAGAGGTCCGAGTCCACCGACTCCTCCAGCGTCGCCCTGAACGCCAGGACCAGTTCATGCGGGAGCCCCTGAATGAAGCCGACGGTGTCGACCAGGAGCACTACCTGCCCGCCCGGGAGTTCCCACCTCCGCGTCCAGGGGTCCAAGGTCGCGAACAGCTTGTCGTCGGCGTAGGCCTCGTCTCCGGTAAGTGCGTTGAAAAGAGTGGACTTCCCGGCATTGGTGTACCCCACAAGCGACACGATACCCGATTGCCTGCGCTTCTTTGTCTGTTCGGCCCGGATTCTGGCGACTCGCTTGAGTTCCCTGTTCAACACGGCTATCCTGCCGCGTAGCACCCTGCGGTCCATCTCGATCTTGGTTTCTCCGGGACCCCTGGTGCCGATGCCCGCTCCCGGGTTGGACATCTCGACCCCAACGCCGCTCAGACGGCCCAATGCGTGCCTTGCAGATGCCATCTCCACCTGAAGCTTGCCTTCTGCGCTGCTTGCCCGGGCGGCAAAGATCTTGAGGATGACGTCTGTCCTGTCCATGACGGA
>CAZYFG010000011.1:9553-10651 GCA_964646835.1 uncultured Eubacteriales bacterium
CAAGCGGCCGTCCACGATGACCAGGGAGGTTCCCTCTCGCTCCACGACCTCAACGAGGTCTTGGGCTTTGCCCTTCCCGATGTAAGTGAGGGGGTCGGGCGCTTCCCGCTCCTGGGTCACCTGGGCGACAACTTCGTAGTCCAATGTCTCGGCCAGCCTCGCAAGTTCCCTCAGGGATTCCTCCCAAGAGATCACATGGCCCGGAGTAGACGCTCTGGAGCTTGTGTCATGGACGCTCACGAGCACGGCTCTAAGCGGGGCGTTTTCTGAAGTCTCGTAAGGTGTTTTCGGCACGGAACCCTCCTCTGGAGATCAGTCGTCCAAAGCAAGACCCATTATACCAGAGCAATGGAAGCTTCCATAAGTTCGCGGGCGGTGAGCAGCATGAGGTCGTGCCTCGTGAACGCCTTGTCCCGGACGAGCCTCACGGCCTGCCTCCGTATGGCTTTCTCGATGAGGTTACGGACCATCCGCGCGTTGGACGGGATCACCTCTTGAGATCTCCTTTCACTCACGATACGTTCCAGCAAAGATGCAGCATCCGGCGATAGGCGATACTCTCTCTTCCGGAGCATCAACTCGGCAATCCTGGTCAGCTCCTCGACGCTGTAGTCTGGGAACTCCAAGTGGATAGGAAAGCGGGACCTGAGACCCGGATTGGACCTTAAGAACTGCTCCATCTCGGAAGGGTAACCTGCCAGGATGAAAATGGTCTCCTTGGCGTTGTCCTCCATGCCTTTTACAATGCAGTCCACGCACTCCTTGCCGAAATCCTTTTCGCCTCCACGAGAAAGGGAATAGGCTTCGTCGATGAACAGGATCCCGCCCTGAGCCTTCTTTATCTGCTCTCGAGTCCTATGGGCCGTATGACCGATGTACTCGCCTACTAGGTCGGCCCGCTCAACCTCCACCACGTGGCCCTTCTCCAGGATCCCGGCGTTGTGAAGGAGCCTTCCGAGGATCCTGGCGATAGTCGTTTTTCCCGTGCCGGGATTTCCCTTGAATATCATGTGGAGGACGACCTTCTCGTTCAGAAGCCCGGCCCTTTCCAGCTTCTTCTGGATCAAGCCCTCTTCGTTGGACTGTCCAAAGGCGGGA
>CAZYFG010000011.1:10661-14378 GCA_964646835.1 uncultured Eubacteriales bacterium
TTGACTTTCTCCAGCCCGACCAGAGACTTGAGCTCCTCCAGCGCGCCCTCGCTCGATGATTTGGGGCCCAGCGGGAAACTCTCCAGGTCAAATGTCTCCTTGTGAGGGACCACACGCAGGTAAGGGGTCCTCCCCGCTCTCACTCTGTCCTCAACCAAAAGAGCACCCCCTGTGAAGCGTTTCTTGCGGCCCAACAGTATACGCGACCAAAAGGAAAACCGCCCTAGGTTCGGGCGGCATTCCAACGCTTTCTGCCCCTCTTGCGTTACCGGGGCCTGTCGTTCCTCACGTTTCTATCCCGATTGCTGCGGAGGTCGTTTCTGTTGTCCCTGTTGTCGAGCCTGCGGTCGTCGTCGCGCACATAGTTGCCGGGATTCCGGTCGAACTCCTGACGGCACTTATCGGAGCAGAAGCGAAACTCACGGCCTCTGAACTCCGACCTCAAGTTGTTGTTGCGGTTGTCATCTCTCACATTCATCCCGCAAACCGGATCGCGAGCCATGTACCTCACCTCCCGCCGCCTGTTATCACCCAGCACCGGGAAGTTTGCCCACACTATGGAGCTTGCATACTATATGCTACTCGGCCTTCTGTTCCTGCGGGTTGGTGTTCACAGGCCTGGCCGGCGTTATCGTAGACATGGCATGCTTGTATATGAGCATCTGCCGTCCTTCGCTCTCGAGAACGACTGTGAAGTTGTCAAACCCCTTGACCGTCCCCTTAAGCTGGAAACCGTTGATCAAGTAGACTGTTGTTTGGATGCCTTCCTTGCGTACCTGGTTCAGGAAGGCGTCTTGAAGGTTTACTGGGTTTTTCGCGGTCACTCTTGTCCCCTCCAGCTCTCTCCACTATGGTGCCAAAACCGGAACTCTATTCATGTAGTGAGATGCGATCCCACCAGTTCGGAGGCTTTCCGGACGGTTTCTGCCCAATTCCTATGCTGGCCTGCCTCCAACCATATTATTCCTTCTTCCCTGGAAAACCAAGTGAGTTGTCTCTTTGCCAGTCTTCTCGTGTTACGTTTGATTAGCTCCTTGGTCTCCTCAAGGGTCAAGAGCCCGTCAAGATAGTACCCGATTTCCTTATATCCGAGGCCTTGCATGGCCAAAGCGTTCCGGTCGTATCCAAGGCTTCGCAAGTGCGCGACTTCTCCGACGAAACCTTGGCCGAATTGTTCCTCGACCCTATTATCGATCCTCACGCCTAAGTCTTGACGGCTCCAGCGGAGAGCGAGTTTCAAGGGGTCATACGGCGAACCGCTTTTCCTCTCAAGCCTTTCAGATATGGGCCGGCCCGTTGCCCTATGGTACTCCAACGCCCTGATGACCCGCTTCTGGTCATTGGGGTGAAGAGTCTGCCAGGATACAGGGTCTTTGTCTTTGAGAAGGGCGTGAAGCGCCTGGTTGCCCTGTCTCTCCGCGAAGTCCCGCATTCTAGCCCGGAACTCCGGGTCCGGCGAAGCGTCCTCCAAGGGATAGTCGGATAGGAGAGCCCTCACGTACAGCCCTGTTCCTCCAACAACGAAGGGGATCCTCCCCCTCCCGCGTATCTCATCGATGGCACGGGAGGCTCTCGCTTTGAACTCCTCAACGCTCCAAGGTTCATCGGGATCCTTGATGTCAATGAGATGGTGCTGGACTAACTCCATCTCTTGGGGGGTTGCTTTTGCGGTCCCGATGTTCATGTGACGGTACACCTGCATGGAGTCGGCCGAGATAATCTCCAGGGGGTGGTGATTTGCCAGATCAAGTGCCAGTTTGGACTTCCCCGAAGCGGTAGGGCCGATGATGACTATCACTTTGACCAACTGACCTGCCATTACCCCCCGCCGCACATTCTTCGTCCCTGGTATTATACCCGTGTTTGGCCGCCATGGGAAGATCTGCCAAAGTATTCTCCCATCTCCCTGAGGGTCAGTTCTCTGGCCACCGGGCGCCCGTGAGGGCAGGTCGCGGCTTCAGGCTGGGCCTCAAAGGACAGGATGAGCGACACCGCCTCCTCCCGCGAGAGCGGCTCCCGGGCCCTCACCGAGGCGTGGCACGCGGCGGTTTCCATTCTTGCGACGTCGAGCATTCTTTCCGGCGAGACAGCCTGGTCTTTGCCGCCCGCGGCGAGGCTTGCCAGGACGTCCTTAAGCGACGAGGCCGGCAGGGCCTTCCCGAGCACCAGGGGCACCGAGGTCACCATGATCGTCTTGTCCCCCACCGGTCTCGTGACGAATCCGGTCTCCTCCAGGGCGTCGCGGAAGTCCTCATATGCCGATGCTTCTCTTGGGTCAAGCCTGATGATCTCCGCCATGAGCAGATCCTGGGACCCGCTCTGGCCTTTCAGCATGGAGCGATAGACCAGGCTTTCCATGAGAGCGTGTTTATCGATGATGAGCAGGGACGACCCGGTGGAGGCCACCAGGTACGTGTCGGCCACCGAGCCCAGGTACTCCCAGCCGTTATCCTTGGAAGATGCCTGAGTGGAGCCTATGAGAGGCACCTCCGGTCCGAGATTGCCTGTGGCCGGAGGAAAGCTCCGCCCGGGACCCGGGCGCCACGAATCGCGGACGCTCCTTGGACCCGGGAACGAAGGTGGAGTGGCATAGGAGGTATGGGAGCTGCGGAAACGACCGCCCGAAGGGCCTATATCCGCACGATCGGCTACCGTCAACGCGCCTCCCGACAGGGCTGCGGCCACAGCCTGCCTTATAGCCCTTCTCACCGCTTGTTCGTCCCGGAACTTCACTTGGGACTTGGTCGGATGGACATTCACGTCCACTTCCCCGGGCGGCAAGGTGATGTCCAGTATCGCCGCGGGAAACGCGCCGTGGGGCAGGAGGCCTGCGTAGGCATTCTCAAGGGAGCGGCTGAGGAGCGTGTCTTTCACGGGCCGGCCGTTCACCGAGAATATCTGCCGGTCCCTTTGCCTCCTGTAATGTGAAGGGCGCCCCGCGAAGCCGGAGATCGAGAGGTCGCCGTCCCGCCAAGACACCTCGGAAAACACTGAAACGGCCTCCGGGCCAAAGGTATCCGTGACGGCGTTCTTGAGCCCTTGGCCGGATGTGGAAAACACCGTCTTCCCTCCCGTCCTCAGCACGAAGGACACTTCGGGCCAGGCAAGAGAGAGGCGCATGACGGTTTCCACTATCGCCTGTCGCTCGCTCGAACGAGACCTCACGAACTTGAGCCGCGCAGGTGTGTTGTAGAAGAGATCCCGCACGGTGACGGTGGTGCCTTGAGCAAGCCCTTTCTCCTTCGCGCTCACCAGAACTCCCCCGTCCACTTGGACCTCACAGCCCGCGTCCGTTTCCTCTCCCCGGGTCTCAATGAGCAGTCTGGAGCACGAAGCGATGGACGGCAGCGCTTCACCCCTGAATCCAAGGGAGGAAATCAGTGAAAGGTCGGCGATGGATGACATCTTGGAAGTGGCGAAGCGTTCGACAGCCATGACGGCGTCTTCAGGGGTCATGCCGCACCCGTTGTCCGAAACCCGGATGAGCGTGAGGCCTGCGTCTTCGAACTCCACGATGATCCTGGTGGCACCAGAGTCCAGCGAGTTCTCAACAAGCTCCTTGACGACCGACGCCGGCCGTTCCACCACCTCGCCGGCGGCTATCTGGCTCGAGACAACCGGGTCAAGCCGTTCGATGCGACCCATGTCTACCGCTCCTCTCCCCCGGCCTTCTTCTTGAGTTCGTAGAGCTTCTGCAAAGCCAGAAGCGGGGTCATC
>CAZYFG010000011.1:14388-16974 GCA_964646835.1 uncultured Eubacteriales bacterium
CCTTCAGCTCTTCCACCAGTTCGGCTATCTCGGGCGGCATCGACGAGGACGGTGCGCTTTCCTCCATCCCGCCGAAAAGCGATGCTTGTCCCGGGAGCCCGGGTAAGTAGAGGGGCGATGCGCTCCTGGACGCGACCTGCCCGAGGATTCCCGTACGCCACCTGGAGCCCCGCCGGGCCTCGGCCTCCAATCCTGCGAGTATCTCCCGGGCCCGCTCCACTACTTGGGTAGGAAGCCCGGCCATGGCCGATACCTCGATGCCGAAACTGCCTTCGGCGACGCCTTTGGTCACCTTTCGCATGAAGACGATGTCTTCACCTGACCTTTTCACCGCGACGCAGTAGTTTCTCACGCACTGCCTGAGATCCCCGAGCAAAGTGAGCTCGCGGTAGTGGGTCGCCACCAGCGCCCTGGGCCCCCTCTGGGAACCGGGCTCGCCGGACAGGAACTCGACGACGGCCCAGGCGACAGCCAACCCGTCGAACGTGCCGGTACCCCGGCCGATCTCGTCGAGTATCACGAGGCTCCTGTCGGTAACCGAGCTCAGGATGCGTGATACCTCGGTCATCTCCACCATGAATGTGGACTGTCCGAGCACCAGGTCGTCGTATGCCCCTACCCGCGCGAACACCTTGTCCACGCACGCGATTCTGGCCTGCTTCGCCGGCACGTAGGAGCCCATCTGGGCCATGATGACGATGAGGGCGGCTTGCCTGCAATATGTCGATTTCCCGCCCATATTCGGGCCCGTGATCACCAGGATGCGCTCTTCGTCGTCGATCGTAAGGTCGTTGGGCACGAAAGCTCCCGGCGGCAACACCTGCTCGATGACAGGGTGCCTTCCTTCCCTGATGACGGTGGCTCCCCCCGACGATACTTCCGGCTTGCAGTAGTTGTTGGCAACCGCGGTTTCGGCCAAAGACGCGAGGGCGTCTATCTGGGCCAATGCCTTGGCAGTCGATTGGATCCTCTTCATCCGGGAGGCCACAAAGTCGCGCACTTCGCCAAAGATGCGCTGCTCCTCTCTCCGGAGTTTTTCCTCGGCCCCGAGTATGGCCGCCTCTTTCTCCCGGAGCTCCGGGGTGACGTACCGCTCGGCCGAGGACAGGGTCTGCTTCCTTATGTAGTCGCCGGGAACCATGGATTGGTTGGCCCGGGTCACCTCGATGTAGTACCCGAACACCTTGTTGTAGCCTACTTTGAGGGACTTGATGCCGGTGCGCTCCCGTTCCTGGGCTTCGAAATCCAGGACCCACCTCTTTCCGCCGAGAGCAAGGTCTCTGAGCGCGTCTATGTCCGGGTCATATCCTTCCTTGATCATCCCCCCGTCCGAGATCGAGACGGGAGGCTCATCCACGATGGCTTTCCGAATGAGCTCCACTACTTCGGGAACAGGGTCGAGGCCGTTTGCCTCTTCGATGAGCGGAGGCGATTCCTCTCCTTTTCGGAGCATTTCTGAGAGCGCGGGCACGGATTCCAGCGAAGAAGCGATGGCCACAAGGTCCCTGGCGTTGCACGAACCGTAGGCCACCCTCGTCATGAGCCGTTCCAGGTCCCTAACGCGGGACAAGGCCTTTCGTACCCCCAGTCTCAACCCGCTGTCTCCGAAGATGAGCTCCACAGAGCTGAGGCGCGCGGCGACGCGCGCAGGATCGCCCAGCGGGCGTTCAACCCACTGTCTCAAAAGGCGCGACCCCATCGGGGTGCACGCGCGGTCCAACACCCATAGGAGCGACCCCTCCCTGCCCCCCTGCAGCCTTTCGGTGAGCTCCAGATTCCGGCGGGTGGAAGGGTCGATGTCCAGGTATCCGCCTTCCAGGTGGAAGACGGGCGACTTCAGGTGGTTGAGGCCGATCATCTGGGTCTTCTTGAGGTACCCGAGGAGGCCGCGGAGGGCCTGAAGCGCCGGGGCTTTTCCCTCTTCCAGAAGCCTTTTCACAAGGCTTGTCCCGTAAAGCTCCAAGACGGCGCCGTCGGCATCATAAGACCCTGGCGCCGCCGTAGAGAGGAAAACCCCAGGGCAAGCCTTGGCGATCTCTTCGCGGAGAGTCTCAGGCGTGTCCTCCGGAAGGACGCACTCCTTAGGGCGCAACCTGGCCAGTTCATCGACGAGTCCTGGGCCGCCCGCCGGTAACGGCCGGCTCTGTCTTCCTTCGCGTTCCCTATTTCCTGGGAATTGGGCTAGGAGGACTTCTCCTGTTGATAGGTCGCAGGCGCAGAGTGAGCCCGCGCCGCTTTTCCGGGAAAGATCAACCCAGACCGACGCGATGTACGACGCGCCTCGCGATTCCGCCCCTTCCCAGTATGTGCCGGGAGTGATGACCCGGACCACTTCGCGGCGAACCAGTCCTTTGGCCTCTTTGGGGTCTTCCATCTGGTCGCAGATGGCGACTTTGTAGCCTTTCTCCACGAGCACCTTGATGTAGTCGTCCACTGAGTGGTGAGGCACCCCGCACATGGGCGCCCGTTGGCCGTCACCGGCCACCCGACCGGTCAGAGCGATCCCCAGCTCCTTTGACCCCGTCTCGGCGTCCTCAAAGAACATCTCGTAGAAGTCACCGAGCCTGAAGAACAGAAGGGTATCGG
>CAZYFG010000011.1:17102-17551 GCA_964646835.1 uncultured Eubacteriales bacterium
CAGGTACCAGACTCCCGCCTCCCGGATCTCGACTCCAACCAGCGAGCCTGCCGGAGAGACACCGGGACCGGCCTCAACCAAGACCATCTTGTTCGTCCGCGTCCGTCCCCGCCATATGCCCGGCTTCTTGGGGTCTTGGTCTTCAATCAAGACCTCTACTTCCTGCCCGAGCATGGAGCGATTTCTCTCAAGCGTTATCTCAGACTGCGCCTCTACGAGGCGCTGCAGCCTCCTTGACTTCTCGTCCTTGGGGACCTGTCCCTTCATTTTCGCCGCCGCCGTCCCTTTCCTGGGGGAGAAGATGAAGGTGAAGGCGCCGTCGAATCGCACTTGACGCACGACGTCGAGGGTTTCCTGGAAATCTTCTTCGGTCTCGCCCGGGAAGCCTACGATGATGTCCGTGGTGATCGAGGCATGAGGAACCTTGTGGAGAATGTACTCCGCGAGGT
>CAZYFG010000011.1:17561-23951 GCA_964646835.1 uncultured Eubacteriales bacterium
GTACTCGGCTTTGGAATAGCCCCGGTTCATGTTCCTCAAGATCTTGTCTGACCCCGATTGCAGCGGCAGGTGGAAGTGCTCGCACACCTTCTCGCACCCGGCGACTGCGTCCACCATTTCCCTAGTGAAGTCCCGGGGATGGGACGTGAAGTACCTCACCCGGCAGAGGCCTTCCACTTCGTTCAGGTCCCTGAGGAGGGCGGCAAAGCCATACCCCGAAGGTACCTCCGACTTCGCACTTCCGGCACGGGCGAAGTCAAGCCCATAGGCGTTCACGTTCTGCCCAAGCAGCGTGACTTCTTTGTAGCCCCTCGCGACAAGGTCCCGGACCTCGCGCATAACGTCTTCGGGCTGCCTGGATACTTGGGGTCCCCTCACGTAGGGGACAATGCAATATGAGCAGAAGTTGTCGCATCCGTACATGATGGTCACGAAGGCGGTAACGCCGGGGACACTCATCCGCGGGAGTCCCTCAGGCAGCACCTGGACCGATTCATCCGCTGCCCCGCCGGTTCTTGGAGGTGAGACCGCCGCAAGGAGTCCCCCGCCTCTTCTCTCTCTTGCCCTCTTTACGAGTTCGGGGATCTTAAGCCTTTCCATTGTCCCGGGAAGCTGCGCCATGCAGCCGGAAAGCACGAAGACCGGTTGGTCGTCTCGCCTCTGGGCGTAGAGTTTCCCAAGCCTGCTCCAAACCTTGGATTCAGCGGATTCCCTGACGGCGCACGTGTTCAAGATGATCACGTCCGCGGTACGGGGGTCGTCTGTAGCTTCCAGCCCCTCTTGGGACAAGAGGGCGCTTATCGTCTCAGAGTCTCTCTCGTTCATCTGGCAACCGAAGGTTTCCACGTAGAAGGTCGGTTTGGCCCTGTCCAAGGAATCACCCGCTAATGCCGTGTTTGTACGCCTCATTATACTGCCTTGCGGACGAGAGCCACAAACGCCCAGGTATCGTCTCTCTAGGCCAAATGGCAGGCCACGAAGTGGCCGGGTCTACGGTCGCGACACGCTTGGGTGGCTTTGGGGCACCGGGTATGGAATAAGCATCCGGGCGGCGGGTTCAATAGGCTGGGCACGTCGCCGGGAAGGAGCGTCCTGGCCTTCTTGACGTCCGGGTCAGGTACGGGTATGGCCGAAAGGAGCGCCACGGTGTACGGGTGCTTGGGCGACGAGTACAGGCCGTCCCTGGGCGCCAGTTCAACGAGCCTCCCCAGGTACATGACCCCCACCCTATCGGAAATGTGCTGAACTACGGCAAGGTTGTGGGCGATGAAGAGGTATGTTAGCCCGAACTCCTCCTGGAGGTCCTCGAGGAGGTTCAGTATCTGGCTCTGTATCGACACATCCAGGGCCGAGACGGGCTCGTCGCAGACGATGAGCTTTGGCCTCAGGGCCAGCGCGCGGGCTATGCCGATCCTCTGGCGTTGGCCACCGGAGAACTCATGGGGATATCTCCTCGCGTGGAACGGGCTGAGCCCCACGACCTCCAGGAGCTCGCTGACCATCTTGTCGCGCTCTCTACCCGAAGCGATGCCGTGTACCGTGAAGGCTTCACCGATGATGTCTCCCACGGTCATCCTGGCGTTCAGAGACCCGTAGGGGTCCTGGAAGACTATCTGCATCTCCTTCCGGAGGCGCCTCATTTCCTTCTTCTTCAGTTTCAGTATGTCCTGACCCTGGAAGAGGATCTGTCCCGCCGTCGGTTCGACAAGCCTCAAGATGGTGCGCCCGGTCGTCGTCTTGCCGCAGCCGCTTTCGCCGACCAGTCCCAGCGTTTCACCGGGGTAGATGCCGAAGGACACTCCGTCCACGGCTTTCGCCCATCCCTTTGTCCTGGAGAGCACTCCGGATCTCACAGGGAAGTACTTCTTGAGGTCAATCGTCTCCAAGAGGTATTCGGACATCTAGATCACCCCGCTTTCCGCGCGTGCCTGATTAAAGCAAGCGGCTTTGTGGGAGCCGGTAATGGACGTTATCTCAGGTTCTTTCTCCAGGCACTCCGCGGTCGCGTATGCGCACCGGCTCGCGAAAGGGCATCCCGGGGGGAGAAACATCGGACTGGGTACCGCGCCCGGTATCACGTGGAGCCTCGACTGGGGCCGGTCCATCCTCGGGATGGACTCAAGAAGCCCGAGGGTGTAGGGGTGCTTGGGGCGGTGGAAAATGTCCCGCACCGTGCCTTCCTCCACAATCCTGCCCAGGTACATGACGGCCACCCGGTCAGCCATCTCAGCCACAACTCCCAGGTCATGGGTGATGAGCATGATGGCCGTCCCCTTGCGGGCCTTAAGGTCTTTCAGGAGTTCCAGGATTTGGGCCTGGATGGTGACGTCAAGGGCGGTGGTTGGCTCATCGGCGATTAGGAGTGTCGGATCGCATGCCAGAGCCATGGCTATCATGACCCGCTGGCGCATTCCTCGCGACATCTCGTGGGGGTACTCTTTGATCCTCCGCTCCGGTTCGGGTATGCCGACCGAATGGAGGAGCTCGACGGCTTTGGCCATGCCCTCTTGCCGGGTCATTCCGGCGTGGTGTTCCAGCACCTCTGATATCTGGTCGCCTACGGTGTATACCGGGTTCAGACTCGTCATGGGTTCTTGGAAGACCATGCTCATCTTGGAGCCTCTCACCCTGCGGAGCTCGTCTTTCGTCATCTTCAGGAGGTCCTTGCCTTCAAAGATCACTTCGCCTTCGGTGATCCTGCCCGGCGGGTAGGGAATTAGACCCATCACGGAGAAGGCCGTGACGCTCTTGCCGCAGCCCGATTCGCCGACAATGCCCAGAGTCTCGCCGGGCATCATGTCGAAGGAGACGCCCCTCAGGGCCGGACACGTGCCGTCCGACGTCTCGAACACAGTATGAAGGTTTCTCACCGTAAGCAGCGGGTTCAAGGAGCCACTCCTCCCTTCCTAGTCTTTGAGCCTCGGGTCGAGGGCGTCTCTCAGGCCGTCTCCGACGTAGTTGAACGCCAAGACGGTGAGGAAGATGAATATCCCCGGAAAAGTCGTTATCCACGGAGCCTGAAGTAGGTAGGTCCGCCCTGCGTTCAGGATGCTGCCCCAACTCGGATAGGGTTCGGGTACGCCCAGACCCAGGAAACTCAGGCTCGACTCCTGGAGGATGGCGCTGCCTATCCTCATGGTCGTGGACACGATAACCGGCGCCAGCGCGTTGGGCAGGATGTGCCTGAATATGATGCGGCTGTCGCCGGCGCCCAGGGCCCGGGCCGCCTCGGTGAACTCCTGCTCCCTGAGGGAGAGGATCTGTCCCCTCACCATCCTCGCCAGACCCGGCCACGAAGTGAGGCCAATTACGAGCATGATGTTGAAGATGCTTCTCTCGACGATGGAGATGATCGTGAGGAGCAGGAAGAACGTTGGAAATGCCATCACTATCTCGGTAAAGCGCATGAGGATGTCGTCAACCCACCCTCCGAAGTAACCCGCGACCGAGCCAACGATGACTCCCACGGTGACCGCCACGCCTGCGGCCACAAACCCGACGGCCAGGCTTATCCTGCTTCCCCATAGGAGACGGGAAAACACGTCCCGGCCGATATTGTCGGTGCCCAAGAGGTGCTCTCTCGATGGGCTAAGCAGCTTGCTGGGCGGGTCCACCTGTTCGTATGAGTGAGTGGCCAGGACGGGCGCTAGGGCGGCTAAGGCGTACATGAAAAGCAGGACATACAGTCCGGCCATGGCCAACTTGTGTTTCCTGAAGCGCCGCCAGACCATTCTGCCGTAGCTTTCAGGTTCCGGAGTGAGAGCGCTTCCGCCAAAGTGAGAGCGCTGGAGAAGATGTTTTTCCTCCGGGATCGCCATGTCTCCGGCCTCCCTCTATGAGTACTTGATCCGCGGATCAACCACTACGTACAGGAGGTCCGCAAGGAAATTGCCGAGCACCATGAGGGTTGCGCCCAACATGTTGATCGCCATCACTATCTGGTAGTCCCGCTGCAAGATCGCCCTTATGGACAGAAGGCCTATCCCCGGCCAGGAGAAGATGGACTCGATGACCACCATCCCCCCGAAAAGCAGGGGGAGCTCATTCCCCAAGAGAGTGACTATGGGCAAGAGCGCGTTTCTCATGGCGTGTTTCAGAATGACGACCTTCTCAGGCAGCCCTTTGGCCCTGGCGGTCCGCACGTAGTCTTGCCGGATGACTTCAAGCATGCTCGACCGCATGTAGCGGGCGACCCCGGTCAGACTTCCGAACGCCACGACCAGGACCGGCATCACAACGTGAGCCGCCCTGTCAGCGACGGTGGGCCAGAACCCGGCCGTCCTAACGTTCAACCCGATGGTGCCTATGCCTGAAATCGGGAGCCAGTCGAGTTTCAAGCCGAAGAAATATATCAGTATGAGGCCGATCCAGAATGACGGAACCGCTTGTCCCAGAAACGCCATTCCGGTCATTATGTGGTCGAATTTCGAGTACTGCTTTAGCGCCGACGTCATCCCGACGGGGATCGCCACCAAGTAGATGACGATCATTATGAGGAAGTTGAGGTACAGCGTATAAGGCAACCTTTCGAGTATGGTCTTGGCCACGCTTTGGCCGTCCACGAAGCTCTTCCCGAAGTCGCCTCTCAAGACATGCCCTATCCACCGGATGTACTGGACGTGAAGGGGATCGTTGAGTCCGTAGAGATCCTTGATCCTCGCCCGTTCTTCCGCGGTGGCGGTGCGCTCCACCAGAAGGTTCACGGGGTCGCCGGGGGCGAGGTGCATTATGGTGAAGTTCACTATCGAGATCCCGATGAGAAGCGGGATCATCTGCAGTATTCTCCGGATGACGTAGTTCGCCATATGCACTCTCTCCCTCGAATTCCGGACCGGATTGGGAGTCGCTACCCTTATGCGCTTCCCCAATCCGGTCCGGACGGTCTATCTCTTTAGGCCCTGAGCCGGCCGGTATCGGCTCCCGGGCATTGGCGGTCTATTCCTCGATCCACCACTTCTCAGGGTATAGCGGCCCGGTGGCGCCCCAAACGACTCCCTTGACCTTCTTGGCCATGGCAGCCGGGCTGTTGTTGGCGTAGAGGAACACGTAGGGCAGTTCCTCGTTGATTATCTTCTGGGCGTCGACATAAATCTGTTTGCGTACTTCCTGGTCCATCTCGGTACGCCCACTCTCCAAGAGCTCGTCGAGTTCCGCGTTCTTGAACTCGACGTCGTTGAACCCTACCAGCTTGCCGGTCTCGTCAACGGCCGCCGATGAGTGGAAGTACAGATAGCAGTCGGGGTCGACTCCCAGCGCCCAGCCTAACGCATAGGCTTGGAACTGGGCGACGTCGAGGTACTGGGCGCAGAGCACCGACCACTCGATGTACTCCACGACCGCGTTGACCCCAAGGTCTTTCCAGTTCTGCTGCGTGATGAGTAGGGCGGCCTCAAGGATCTTGTTTCCGGTTGAGGTCAGTATCTTGACATCCATCTTCCGGCCGTCTTTCTCGCGGATGCCGTCGGCTCCAACTTTCCACCCTGCCTGGTCGAGAAGCTGCTTGGCCTTTTCCGGGTTGAACTCGTACTGGTTGAGCTCATCGCCCGCATATGCCCATGAGGACGGGGGCAAGTTGGCGTGCATTACCACACCGTACCCTTGGAGCACTTCCTGGACAATCTGTGCCCGGTTGGTGCCGTACATTAGAGCTTGCCTCACAAGCTTATCCTTGAGCACAGGGTCGGTCTGCTTGAGCCCGATGTAGGTGTAACCGTTCTGGGGTATCTGTTTGAACTCATGGGTCGCGGCCAGCGCTTTTTGAACCCTCTCGACATCGTCCGGCGGGATGGCGCCCATGTAGTCAATGTCGCCCTTCTCCAGGGCCGCAAGCATGACCTGGTTGTCGCCGTAGAACTTCCACAGGACTTTCTCAATGAACGGGCCCTCTCCGTAGTAGTCGGGGTTGGCCTCGAGCATGATGTACTGATCCTTCTCCCATTCCACGAATTTGTAGGGACCCGTGCCGATGGGCTCCATGCAAGCCGGGTTCTCTTTCATGTCCTTGATCGAGGTCGTCTCAAAGATGTGCTTGGGGATGATCCCGATGGTGAGTTTCGAGAGAAGCGGCGCATAGGGCGCGTCCAGCTTGAGCACGACCGTGTGGTCATCGGGAGCCTCAACGCTGGTGATGGGCTTGAAATCGGTCTTTCTGATGCCACCGTAGTCGGGGTGCTTGATGGCATCATAGGTGTACTTCACGTCCGCCGAGGTGAAGGGCTTTCCGTCGTGCCAGAGGACGTCCTTCTTGAGCTTGAACGTCCACGTCAGCCCGTCCGCGGAGAACTCCCATGACTCGGCGAGGTCAGGCACCAGCTCCATGGTTTCGTTGACCCTCACGAGACCGCTGTAAACCCTGCTGTTGACCTGGCCGGAAGGAGTGTCGGTCTGCAG
>CAZYFG010000011.1:23961-26180 GCA_964646835.1 uncultured Eubacteriales bacterium
TTGAAGGTCACAGGGTTGCCCGTCATACCGAAGACAATTTGCCCGCCCACGGCCTTAGTCGTTTCGGGCTTGGGCCCACAGGCTCCAACGAGCAAGGTGAGCGCCAAGAGAGAGACAATGACAACAGCAAGGTTCTTTCGCATGAGTGCTCCCCTCTCTAACAAGCTAAAAGGCGTTTCGGAGAAGTGTAGCACTAATTAGGGTATGAGTAAAGACTCGCAGAGATGTTTTTTTATACGAAATGAACAGGTGTGGCTATGCAGTGGTGCATACTCATGCGGTGCCGAACCAATGGACGTCCTATCTCACCGGGCTTGATTCGTCACACCCAGGATCTCGGCCATTCGTACGGTCCTTGGGTCCCACGGGTAACGGGTGAGAGCATCTGCGGTAGCCTTCTTTGCCAGGTCCAGGAGACCGCATTTCACCAGTGAATCTGTGTAGTAGATTCCTTCCTCAGTACTGAGGGGCCGGAGGGCCTCCAGAGCGGCGTAGTATGCAGCTGCCTCGTCGTGCCTCTTCAGCCTGTAGGCTAAACTGGCCTTTAGGGGGAGGTGCTCCGGGGTGTCGCTGACTCCCTGCAGGCGTTCATAGGCGACATCGAGTTTTCCCCTTTGGGACAGGATCTGTGCCACCATGGCTTCCGCCCTCTCGCCGAACGGCTGCAAGCTCTCCAGGACTTTTGCAGCCTGTGCGTCTCTTCCAAGGTCCAGCAGAAACCCGAGTACTTTGACTGCCATCGGCAATTCGGAGATACCACAAGGCTCGCCCGAAAGGAGCCTGGGGATCAACCCTGAGGGCTCAGTGGCGTTTGCCTGTTCGTTGTCGACAAGACCGCTTCCTACGAGGATCTCTGCTCTCATGAGGTCCCACTCGTCAGAGGAACGCCTGAGGCACGCGGCAGCTCGCGTATAGTCCTTTTCTGCCAGGTAGATCTCACCTTCTGCGCCTGGATCTTTCGCCGCGCGGGCAATCTCCTGAGCAAGGTCCTTCTGTCCCGACAGAAGACATCTCAGTACGGCAGGCCGTACTGAGCCGGGTGACGATTTGGAGAGTATCTCGGCTGCTTTCTTGGGCCAGCGGTCAACCAGGAGCGATTGGGCAGCGGCGAAGTCGGGTTTTTGGTCCAGGGCTTTGAGGATATGGCAGTATGCAAGATCTCTCTTCTCCCGGGCAAGCGCGATTCGCGCCCGGACCGAATCCAAGCGATAGGTGTCCGCTCCGTCGCTTCTGGGAAGCTCTACTTGATCCTTACCTAGTTGCGCCGAGTTGAGGATGGCCTCGGCGTCGTCTGCCCTGTTCCGGTCAAGTAGGGCTTCCGCCGCCGTCACCGCTATCTCCACAAATCCGGGGTAATCCTTAAGAAGACCCATGACAAACGATAAAAGGTCGTCCATCATGTCTTGGGTAATGAGAACCCTGCATGCGTGTAAGGCTGCGATAGGACGGAAGGGAGCGTGTTTCTCCGTATTCTCCACGACCTTGAGCATTGCTTCCAGCCCCTCGTAGGTATTGCCCAGGTGCAGAAGCTCTACTGCGGCTTGGTACTCCAGATACCCTTTGGCAAAGACGGAGTCGGAAGAGATTGCCTTGCTTAAGAGATCGATGTTCCTCTGGCGCTTGCCTTTCGCGGCGCTGTGTGAAGGCTCATACCCCACGTGTCTCACGATAAGGGGCGAGGGGGCAACCGTTCCCCTGATCGTATGGACGATTTGCTCGTGGATCCGCCCCGAGTATCTGTGGTGGAGCCTGTTTCGAAAGAGGCGCACAACGGTAAGGGATGTTCCGTTACCGCCTATTTCGTTACGGATTCTGACATGCCAAGCTTCGCAACCCTCTGTGAGACGCATTTTGGCCTCCGACACCGTCTCGGACAAGAGCCGCTCATCAGCGTCGATCGTAAGGACGTAGCTGCACCTGGTCTCTCCTATTGCATCATTTCTGGCCTTGGAGAAGTCGTCCTGCCATACGGTCTTGAGAACGTGGGCTCCGTAGGCTGCGGCTATCTCAGGGGTCCGGTCCAGCGAACCGGTGTCGTTGACGACGGTCTCATCGGCGAAAGGTACGAGGGACTCCAGGCACTCCTCTATGACGCCTTCCTCATCTCGGACAATGAGACAGGCTGACACGGAAGGCACGCGGGGGGACTGGGGAAGCGCCCGGGTCTTGGCGCAAAGTATCTTTTCCACTACCTCAAGGTCCAAGGGAAAGACGTTTCG
>CAZYFG010000012.1:0-650 GCA_964646835.1 uncultured Eubacteriales bacterium
TCCCGTCCGAAGAGGCCCGAGAAGAAGCGCGCAAGGCCCGATTCGCCCCGGACCACCGATACGGTGGGCGGGACGCCTTTCTCGCGCCTGGTAACCCTGTACGTTGACCCCAGGTTCTCGATGAGCGAGAGCCCCTTGGAGCCCGTCCCGCCCCGGAGCTTCAGAAAGGACCTACTCCGGCCGGCCGCGAAGCGCGCGATGTCGGAGGGTCCTTTGACTGCTTGGGTGAGCGGCAGGTGCGGCGCGATTTCAGGATCCTTCGATAGGATTTCGTGGGTCCTCAACTTGTCCCGACTTGCCCACACCAAAGGAAGTGAGTTGAGGAACACCGCTTGGGGATACGCTTCGGAGAACGCCCGGGCGACATCCCTCGCGGGACCCGCGACCACGTCGGGGATGTACCGGTCGTATACGACGTCGGGCAGGGGCACGGGGTCCAGCGACCACCCGCGGCCCTCCCGGTAGGTCCAGCCCTTCACTATACCTCCGGTCAAGTCAGACCCTGTGGTCAAGTCAGCGGCGTTCGCCTCGCCGGCACCGATGTCCGGGAAGAACACGTATACCAACAGACCCATCTCGGCTCCAAGGCCGATGAGGCGTCTGAAACGGTCAGTCTCGATGCCGAACCTCTGGCCTCCCGGGAACTCGGG
>CAZYFG010000012.1:660-7362 GCA_964646835.1 uncultured Eubacteriales bacterium
GCCGACGACCGGGCCAATTCGAAGATGAAGACCAGGGCCTTTCGTTCTCATGATAGCGCCCTCCGGCAGGGCCAGTCTGCACGCCAGCGATGAGTTTGGCCGGGCCACGACCCCCGAAGCCCAGGAGGAAGACATTTTGCGGAAGTCATCGTCCTCAAGGGGGTCCGGAGCGAGCACACTCTCACGGCCAACAAGAACCGAGCGAGTCCCTGCGGTTACCGTGACGCCCTCTTCAATGAAGCCCTCTTCATCTGACCTGCGGCAGCCGTCCGGCGTAATCTCGGTCCCGACCGTCACACACGGCACATCGAACGCCGGAGCGTTGAGACCCCAAGCGGGGCGGAAGTCGTCGTCGGGCGAGGCTCCCGAGGAGGGTACGTCCAACACCGCCAAGCTCCGGTCCTCACCCGAAAGTGCTCTCGAAAGCGTTCTAAAGAAGGCCTTGTCGGCGTGGTAGTAAGCGCGTTGCCACCGGTATGTGCGCTCGAGACCGGAGATCCATGACTCCTCGTTCTTCGGAGGCACGCCAAGACCAAGGGGATCGCTCGCCGTAGCATGGAGATCACTGGCCATAGCATTGGGATCGCTGACAATGGCTTCCACGGTCCGGCAGATGAGCTTAAGGGCCGGAGGGTTCCCGAGGAGGCTCGGGACGGTCGTATACTCAGAACACCCTGCGCCCAGCAGTCTATATGACCCGAGCAGCCCTTCGCCTGTCGCGCTCCGTTGCCGTGCCTCCAAAGGCCGACAAGCCATCATCCCCATGACGGCTACGGACCTGTCCAGGGCTCTCAAAAACGCGGGAGTGGGTACCCCCTGGAAAACCAACCTTGTCGAGAGGGGCATGTCCGGAAACGGCAAGGGAGAGGAAACCCACCGGTGAGTCTCCGGCGGTATCCGTCTCTCGGCCTGAGTAGCGATCCCACCCGGAGACAGCGGCATCATCGCGGAAGACGGCAGCGTCAGCTCGCCGTCCGGGTCAACGTCGGCCTCAAAGAACTCCCTGAGGGGAAGGCCGGTCCTTGGGTCAACCGCTATGAATTCTGCCTTCGCGCCCAGAAATCGAATGTGGGAACGTGGCCCGGAATGAGGCCCCCCGGAATCCCCGAGATCCGCGGAATCCACGGGCTCCACGCTCAAGACCCACGGCCCGCCGGTTCCCAGACCGATGGTTACCAGAGCCCGATCCAGGCCCAGCGCGTATGTCGCGCGTACGGCCAACGAGGTCGTCTCATCTGGGTCTCCATCGCGGACTTCTTCCCCGGCTGCATCCCGGTCGGACTCTCCTCGAAGACCCGTGACCGCCACCTTGATCGTCTGCCTCACGGGAAGGATCTCCATGAAGAAATCCCCCGCGGACGTATCTTTCAAGACACCTGCCACGGCTTTGGATAGGGTCCGGGCTCTGGACAGGGTCTTCACAACCTGCTCGGAACCTTGGGGGTCCACGTAGAGGACGGGGAACTCGGTGAAAGGCCCGGGCGCTATCACCCGGGGAGCAGGTATGAGGTTCAGCCGGAGTATGCGCAATACAAGCTCTTTTTGCTGCATGGCGTTACGTGTAGAACGCGACTACATCGCCGTCGTGGAGGACGTGGTCACGCGGCACCATCTGTCCCTCAAATACGCCCTTCCCCCACACCCTGGCGAACTTGAGGGACTCCGCTATCTCTTTATGGACTTCGCGGGCCGCTTCGATGACGGTGGTTCCTCTGTCCAGGACGAAGGGCTGGGAGAAGTCCGGCTTCTTCCCTGGCGGCCTGGTGTACACCCGGATCTTGCCGAGCACGTCGAAGAACATCCTGGAGGCCAGGGTATCGAGCCCTTCGCCTGTTGTGGTCGAGCAGGGGATGATATCCAGTCTGCCATCAAGTACGTCCCTCAGGAGCTCGACCCGGTCGCCCGCCCCAGGCATATCGCACTTGGCGGCGGCGCAGATGGCCCTCTTCTCTCTGAAGTCGCGCTCGCCCTCGTTCTTTATGAACACGTTGTTCTCTTTCATGAACGCGAGGAGGTACTCGACCTGGTCCAGGACATCGTCGTCTCCGGCGTCAAGCACGACCAGAAGCCCGTCGGACATCCTGAGGATTGCCCATAGCCAGGACTGAGAAGTCTCCGGGGCGATAGGCGGCATGTCAACCAGCTGAATCTGCACGTTCTCCCACTGGACCATGCCCGGAAGGGGAATCCGAGTCGTGAAGGGGTAGTCGGCTACCTCCGGGACGGCCCGTGTCATGGCCTTTAGGATTGAGGACTTGCCCGAATTGGGCGGGCCGACCATGATGATTTGGCCCGCTCCCTCCTTATCGATGCGATAGAGCTCCCTGCGCTTGGGACCCTTGGCTCCGCCCCTCATGCTTTCTTTGAGCTTGGCGATGCGGCGTTTGATGTCGCCCTGCATCTTCTCCGTCCCCTTGTGCTTGGGGATCGTCGCCATCATCTCTTCAAGGGCGGCCAGTCTCTCTTCGTCGGTGATGGCCTGCCGGTAGCGCTCTTCGGCCGCCAGGTAGAGAGGTCCCAAGTTGGCGGGCATCGCCTTCACCTCCGGGGAGTTCTTTAGTCGCAAGACACAAGTCCATCAATATCGTACGGACAATCGGCCTGCAAGGCAACGGTGCTCAAGGAGGCCGCTTGGGCATACTATCCTGGCTGAGGTCCAATCCGAGTTCGGGGAGGCTGGCACCATTGGGTGAGAGGTACATGGCCATCGCTACGTTCATCCAGCAAGGACCTGCGATGCTCAGGCTGAACCTGGGTGACGGAGCAGAAGCCAGCTTCATGGTCATGGAGGTCTCGCCGCCGTCGCCCGACCACCCGGGCAGATCGGGCCGGCCTTCCTCCGCCTTCGCCTTGGCCGGACCTTGCGGAAACAGCCTGCATCTGGACGAAGAACAGATATCCTACGTCCAGCCCGGAGGCCCCCAAGACGGAGCCTACCTCCACAGCACCCTGGACAACGGGACGTCACTGGTCTTCACGCGCCCGCCGGAAATGCCTCAGTGCTAGATGAGCCCCCGCGCCCGGAGGTACGACCGCCAATCGATTTCGACTTCCCTTGAGGGCCCAAGGAATATGATGGACACCTTCTTCACGGCCTTCCCGAGCGTGCGCTCGGCGGCCAGGGCATACAGAGCCACCTGGGGGGTATAGGCGGACGCCCTGGAAGGGACCGCGGAGAGAGGAATGTCGTCGGTCTTGCAGTCCAAACTGGTGAGCCCGTCGGATTCCTCCATCAAAATGTCGATGACGCCCTGAACGACGACAAACTCGTCGCTCCACAGGTCCCGGTTTGCCTCTGAACTCGGACACTCGACGCCGGACTCCACCGCCTTCGCCGGGGCATCCTCGATGGTGACTTCAGAGACGTCAAGGTCCCCAAGATTCGCCGACAGAACTCGCGCGGGCAACTTGACGGTGAAAGGCAGTTCCCGGAAAAGGCGCCCCGGACACTCCCTGACCGCTATCCCAGCAGGCGAGGCGAAAAACTCGGCCACGCGGGCGATGTTCCAAGTTGAGCCTTGCCAGGAGCGCGTGCACGGCGACTCCCCGCTCCACCGCTGTCTCATACGTCTTAGCCTGTTCCATCCCCATCCGCCGGGTCGGCCGCAAGAGGACGCGCGGGAATTCCTCGTCGTCGCCATCGAGTCGCCTCTTCAGCTCGCCCACCGACATCTTGGCACGCACCGTCGTCAAAAGGCCCAGGGGATACCGCCACTCCAGCCGCCGTCTGACCTCGCGATAGACTTCGGGGTCCTCGGACGGAGGAGGAAGGAGTTTCTTGACGTCGTCAAAGACGAGGTCCGTCTTTCGGGAGACGGCCTCCGCAGGCGGCGGGACCGCCTCGCCGCCCGCGACTCCCCAAGTCTTCACTGAAATGAGGTCTTCCCGTCCGGCCCGGAGCGCGGTGGGTGCGACCCAGTCCAGATAGGTCTTGGCGCCCCCTGGGTCGCTCCGCTGCCAGCGTGACATGGCCTTGTCGAGATCCCTGCAAGACCCTATCATGACCAGTTTCTCTTTGGCCCGGGTAAGTGCTACGTACAAGACACGCATCTCCTCGGCCGTGTTCTCCCGGTCAATCTTGGTCGCGATGGCCTGATGGAGGGCGGTGGGGAACTTGACCCTGTTCTTTAGGTCCACGTAGAAGGCACCCAGACCGAGTTCTCCGTCGAAGATGATGTCCTGCCTAAGGTCGTCTTTGTTGAACCTCTTCCCGAGGTCCAGCACAATGACCACCGGGAACTCAAGCCCTTTGGCCTTGTGGATGGACATGAGGCGCACTACGTCCTCATGTTCGCCCAGAGCGCGCGCGGTCCCCAGGTCCCCCTCGGACTCGCGGAGCCTTTCGATGAACTTGAGGAATCGGGGCAGCCCGTGATGGCCGAAGGAGTCGAACTGGCGCGCCCGGTCACACAGCGCGCGCAGGTTGGCCTGACGTTGTCCTCCTCCCGGAAGGCCCCCGACGTAGTCGTGATATCCCGTTTCACTCAGGATCTTCCACAGGACTTCGGCCAGCGGACGACGGCGGGCGGCAGTCCTCCATCTCTCCAGGTCCTCCAAGAACCTAGTCAGGATGCCGCTCACGCGGGGATTCGCCCCTTGGTCGCGTGAGAAGGAAACGACCGCGTCATAGAAGGTCCCTCTCTTGGACGACGCCCTGATGGCGGCCAAGTCATCCGGCCCTAGACCCACCACGGGTGAGCGCAAGACCGCCGCAAGGGGGATATCCTGGACCGGGTTGTCGATGACCGAAAGGAGCGACAGGGCAGTCTCCACTTCGCGGGCCTGGAAGTAGCCTGTGGCGGCCTCGGAGTAGCACGGGATGTCGCACCTGGACATGATCTCCGCCACCGCGTTGGCCCTGTCTTTGGTGGAGCGCATGAGGATGGCTATGTCCCGGTAGGAGCAAGGACGCCGGGTTTTGGTCCGGTGGTCCCAGACGAGGAGAGGGTCTTTCGGGTCCACCATCTTCCGTATTCGAAACGCGGCCACCAGTGCTTCTTTCTCCAGCGCCTCGTACTCCTCGACGGCATCCTCGCCGCTTGCCTCCCCGTCCTCGCCGTCGTCTCCGGCTGAGAGCCTTTCAACCAGATGAAGCTCCGCCACATATTCACCGTTGGCCTGCGGATACTGAGCCGCGAGCCTGAGTTCGTGTCCGGCCGCGTAGGCGATGCCGGCCACTTCCTCGCGCATCACGTCGGCAAAGACGGCGTTGACGGCGTCCAGCACTTCCACCCTGCTCCGGAAGTTGTGGGTGAGGTCGATGCGGATGCCCGGACAAGGGCCGCCCCCGGACGCACCCTGGGGGACGTATCGCCTGAGCTTCTCCAAGAAGAGCCCCGGCTCGGCGAGCCTGAACCGGTAGATGCTCTGCTTGAGATCTCCCACCATGAAGACGTTGCCCGCCCCGAGGTCCTGTCTGGACACGAGGTTCAGGATCCGCTCCTGGAGCGGGTTCGTGTCCTGATACTCGTCGATAAGGACTAGGTCAAACCCCTGCCGCACTTCGGCCGCAAGGTTGGCGCCGTCCGCCTCCAGGATATCGAGGCAGTACCGTTCCAGGTCCTGAAAATCCACGCCTCCTTTGGCCCGCTTTTTGGCGGTATAGCGGCGGTCCAGGTCCTCGATCACATCGCACAGGCCGCTCATGAGAGGCGCGACTTCCGCCATCTCCCTCATGACGTCGTCCAGAGGCCGCGTGAACGCGTATTCTCCCACGGCGGCGAAAGAGTCCTTCACAAGATCTCGAAGGGCCGACACCCTGCTCTTTAGGTCAGGATCGCAATCCCGCGCGGGAGCCAACCTGGTAAAGGACGCTCCGGAAAGCCGGGAAGCCAGAGTGGCGGCGATCTCACGGATGACTTTCCACCGCTCATCACTGAGAGGCTCATCTCCGTTGGAGGCGGTTCGGGCCTCTTGGCAAAGCCCCTCCACAAGGACCAGGGCTTCGGAAATGAGGGCCGCGTCGTCTTCCAGCGCCTTCAGGTAGGAGTAAGGGCCGCCCGGAGCGGCAGAAAGGCTCTTGGCTTCTTCCACCAGGTCCCTTGCCCGCCTCAAATCCTGGAGGGCACGGGAGGCGAGACCGGCCAGCCAACGGAGGTCTCGTCCGTCAGATCGCTTCCTGGCTGAATCCAGAAACCCGGTCACAGATGGCTGGGAGCGCGCGAATCCATGGAGCCTCAAGACGGTAGACTGCAGGCCTTCATCGACGGACCTGCCTCCATACCGCTCCACCAATGACCGAAAAATATCGCCGTAGCGCGCCGGATCGTCGTAGAGGTCCTCGAAGAGCTCGGTGAGCGCGTCCAGCCTCAAGAGCTCCGCCTCGTTGGCGTCCAGGACCTTGAATGCCGGGTCAAGGTTCACTATGAAGAAATACCGCCTCAGGATCCTCAGGCAGAAAGCATGTATGGTGGATATCTGGGCCCGGTCAAGGAGAGCCAGCTGGCGTACCATGCGGGAGTCGCCGCCCGAGTCGCGCACGGCCTCCTCAAGGGAAGCCCGTATCCGCTCTTTCATCTCTGTCGCCGCCTTCTCGGTGAAGGTCACCACAAGGAGCCGCTCCAGGTCCAGAGGATCCGTGGGAGACAAAACCCTACGGATTACCCGCTCAACCAGCACCGAGGTCTTGCCGGTCCCCGCCGCGGCCGACACGAGCATGTTGTTCCCCGTAAGGGTGATCGCCAGTTCCTGCTCTTCGGTCCA
>CAZYFG010000012.1:7372-8517 GCA_964646835.1 uncultured Eubacteriales bacterium
GGTGTCAGCCACTGGCGCCACCTCCTCTTACCTCTTCCCAGATGCCGCCCGCGGGCGGGACGATGACCCTGTACCTGTTGCCCGGCACAAGGATGTCAAAGGAGCACAGCGCGCCGTAGGGGCAATAGGTGCAAGCCCTCGCCTGGCCGCGCCGGTAGGGAGCGATCTCGATCTCTCCGGCGTATATCCGGTGGCACATCTCCTTCACTTTGCCCTTCACATACTCGAGGAGCCTCTGGAGATCGGCCATCGGGGCCACCGACGAGCGGCCACCCACTCCCTTGGCCGTAAACCTCACGGGGATTATGTCTGAGTAGGTGTCGCTTTGGGAATCCATAGCCCTCAGAACATCCAAGTCGTCTACAAGAAGGCCCGTCGTGCGGAGGGCTTTTATCACGTTCTTAGCCGCAACATCTTCGGGGACCGGGCCCTTGGCCGATATCATGGGGTCACGCAGCGTGAAATAGAGAGCGCCCGCGGGCAGCGGTGGAGCCTGTGCCGCCGGCTTCACCTTCCCCGTTCGGGCGATGACGGACCAGTTCTCAAGCGCCACTATCAGGTAAATCAACAGCTGGAGCGCAAGGCCGCTCCAAACCTCCACGAGGTCCAAAGACCTCGGAGACGACTTGTAGTCAACGACCCTGAGATACGGTTGTCCTCCGGCGAGCGCCAGGTCCACCCTGTCGATCTGCCCTCGGAGCAGGACTTCCTCCCCCTGGCCGACAGGTATCCGGTAAGGAGGCAGCCCTCCCTCCATCCCGAACTTCACCTCGGCCAGGACCGGCCTGAACCCGCTCCGCCTCATGTGCTCCGCCGTTACCGAGGCTGCACGGCCGACTACCCGCTTTAGGGCAGACGCCACGTACCTGTACCTTGCCGAGCTCATGAAGAGCTCGTTCCGCACATCGGGGACCATCTTGTCGACGATGGAACCTGCCAAGGCCACGACACCGGTCTCGCCCAGGTCCGTCCAGTCCGCTCCTTGGGCCCAGAGATGCACGACCAGTTCCTTCATGGCGTTGTGCAAGAAGGTCCCGGCGTCGGCAGGTTCGAGCCGGTAGATATCCCTTTCCTGAAGCCTGAGACCGTCAGCGGCAAAATGGTAGAACGGCCACGCTCCAAAACGCTCCAGCCTGGATACGCTG
>CAZYFG010000012.1:8559-9835 GCA_964646835.1 uncultured Eubacteriales bacterium
CCGTAAAGCTTCCGGACCAGGGACCTTTCGAGAGGCCGCAACTTGTTGGTGAAGGCCAAAGAGCCGAGCACTGACCTGGATGCCTCCACCCTTTCAGGTTCTATGAGCCAGCGGTAGGTCTCCGTCCAGGCCGCGCCGGCCCTCCGGCCCTGCCGGAGGAGGGAGAGCCTCCTTGCCGTAATCCCCCGGCCGCGGGCGGGAACGACGTAGTCCAGATCATCCGGCCACATCCCGGACGGCTCCATAGCCGCCATGACCTCTTCACGCCCCGGGAAGACCCTCTTAACCATAGAAACGACGTGCGACGGGGACTGGGCCTTGCCCTCTGCGTCGCTCAACGGGTACGACATGTAGAGGCGCATGGACGGCCTCGTCAGCGCTATGTACACCAGGTACTGCTCGTGGAACTGCCTGAGTTTGGAGTCAGGCTCCAGTTCGATACCCTTTTCCGCAAAATGCTCTCGCTCCGGATCGGTGAAGACCGTGTCTTCTGACTGCCTCTTGGGGAAGATCCCCGTGAGCGCGCCGATGAGAAACGTCACCTTGCAGTCGGGTTGCCTGGATCTGTCCAGCGTGCCGACGAGGACTTGGTCCAGAGAGGGAGGGATTACGCCCAGACGGATGTCTTCCAGCCCGGCCTCTATGAGCACCTGGTAAGTCTTGAGGTCTACCTCTTCTTCTCCCAGGATCTCCTCGGCCTGCTCCAGGATCTCCATGACCTTCTCCCATACGCCCGCGTGATCCCGGGCATCGGCCAAGTCGCCGGACTCCTCGGCCAGAGACTGCCACTCTTCCAACGTGCGCGGCACGTCCAGGTCGGTGAGGAGGTCGTATATGGCACGGGAGGCCTCGGCAGCCTTGACGCGAGCCCTCTTCTCCTTGAGTTTCCGGTAGAACCTCTCAAGATGGGGGACTGCGCGCCGCCTGGCAGCGTCCGCGAACTCGGCATCTTCGGTTTCCCCGGCCGCCTCCTCATCGCTCACCAAGGACTTCCTCACGTAGCGCCAGGGCTCGTCCAATATCCACCGCTCCCCCGCTATGCCGTGGGCGAGCACGTAGTTCTCAAGCCTGTCCACGACCTCCCTTTCAACCGGTACGAGGTCGGTCTTCAGGTATCGGAAGACGCTTTCCGATCCGAAGGAAGTCGTCACGACCTCGAGGGCCGATCTCACCAGTTCGGCCAAGGGATGGTGGGAAAGCGCGCGCTTTTGGTCCAGGAAAAACGGTATTTCGTGATCGGAGAATATGAGCGGGATGAGGTCGGCGTAACCGGAAA
>CAZYFG010000012.1:9845-11689 GCA_964646835.1 uncultured Eubacteriales bacterium
CCTCGACGGTGATGTGGCGATAGCGAAGCCCCTCGTCCCTTACAAGCCTAATGATTTCCCGGGCAACGTACTCCACTTCAGCGAGGGGATTGGCGGCGGAGACCAGGACCACCCCGGGCTGCTTGAATTGCTGGGCGGGCTGCCCGGCCTGCCCTGCCTGCTCTTGACCGTCCGGGGCGGCACCGCCGGGCAACGGGTCCAGCCGGACGGCCTTCTCCAGTCTGGCGAGGTCCGGAGAACCCGCAAACCTTGGCAGAACTCCGTCCTCCCCCAGGTGGACAACCGGTTCGATGGGAATCCCGGCTTCGGTTGCCTGGGCCATGACCGCGTCGTAGACCTGCCTCGTGGGGTGGAACAAGCTTGAGGCCGAACGCGGCCGCGTGAGTTCTCGCCTGTCGAGACATAAGGCAATGTTGGTCCTGGCCGCCGATTTCATGAGGGCCCCTAGGACCTTGAACTCCTTGGGCGTGAAACCTGAGAACCCGTCTATCCAGACGACCGCGCCCTTCACCAGAGAAGACTCGGGCATCTTGGCGGCCGCCATCTCCAGGTAGTCCTCGGGATCGAAGAACCTCCCGGTGAGGAAATGCCTGTAAGCCTTGAAAACGACCTCGAGGTCGTGGACTTTCTGATCCAGATACGGAAGGTTGGCGGCGCTCCCGGCAACAGGTCGCAGAAGATCGGGAGTCACCTCGTACAAGGAAAGCTCCTGCAGCGTCTTGCCGAGGGTCTCTCTGAAACCCGGATGGTCCACCATGGGAGCGAAGACGGTCAGGTCTTTCCTGTGTTCCCACAAGACCGATTGGATGGCCATGCTCCGCCCCACCGGCGTGATGAACGGGAAAGGGACTCCGCCCGTCTCTTCCAGCACCCTGTAGCAGAGCCTCCGCAGGCCGAGGACATGGAGGTCAAAGAAGCCTTCCAGCCGGGGGTCCTCCAACACCTTTCGTTCCATCTGAAAAGTGGCTTGGTCCGGGACTATAAGGAGGAGTTGAGCTCCGCCATCGAGAGTGCGGCGGCGCAGGAGCTCGTTCACGATCTCTTCGGTTATGTAGGTCGTCTTCCCCGAACCGGCGGGGCCAGCGATAATGCGAAGGCTCACCTCAACACCTCCGGCTGTATTCCACGGAGGTAATTCAACGGCGGCGCGACCGGTTCCTACGACACCCTGCTATGGAGGAAAACGAGGAAGACACGGTGAGTCTTCTCACTTCCAGTACTAGGCCTGGGCCAGCCGGTATAGGGCTAGAAGACCCATCTCGATCAAGCGTTCTTCGCCCTCCACAAAGAGGGGGTCTTTCTCGTGGTGGGCGATGTTCATGGTCCCGGAGCGGACGGCCACCCTGGGCGTCTTGGGTCCGTTGTCCAGCACGAAGGCGGCGCCGCACCGGAAGCCGCGGCGGAGCCCTACCACAAACTCGGTGTCCGCCTCCATTTCGATGCACAAGATCCGGCCTTCCCGCAAGAGGGCGTTGTGCTCGTCATTGTCAGGCCGGTAGAAGGCGTCCACAGAGGCGCAAGGTCCCACGAGAAATCTGAATCCCAGTTCGGAAGCTGCGTCACACAGGGCACGGGTGACCTCGAAATCTGCTACTGCGGGAAAGGACTTGGAGAGGTACTCGTCGGCCGTTCCCCCGCCTCTGTAAGCGGCGGTCGCGATGACGAGATCGCCCACTCCCGTACGGTCATCCAGGCCGCCGGCCGACCCGAGACGCACGAAAGTGTCCGCGCCCATGTTGCCCAGTTCTTCCATGGCAATGGCGACCTGGGGGCCTCCCATGCCCGTCGAACAGACCGTCATACGGACTCCCCGGTACGTCCCCGTGTAGACGAAGTAACCCCTG
>CAZYFG010000012.1:11699-25940 GCA_964646835.1 uncultured Eubacteriales bacterium
GCCTCTCGGCGATCTTCCTTCCCCGCACGTGGTCGCCGGGGATCAGGCAATACCGAGAAATGTCCTCATCCCTGGCCTTGATATGGTGTTGGGTATACTCTCCGGTCATCCCATCTGCCTCCTCTCTACTCTCCTCGCCGTCAGGTGTCTCAGTGTCCGCGCCCCCTATCCGGCGCTTCGGGCCTCCAGCACTTCCTGGGCGAAACTGATCCCACTCCCCCGGTAACTGATCCCCAGCATGTCCGCCAACGTGGCACCCAGATCCGCCAGGCTCTCCCGGTCCCCTAAAACGAGGCCCGTCCTTATGGGTTTGCCGTACATGAGCATGGGAACGTACTCCCGTGAGTGATCGGTGCTCGGGGTGGTGGGGTCGCACCCGTGGTCCGCCGTGATCACGAGGATATCGCTGCCGCCCATGGCTCTCATGATTCGAGGGAGGGCCCGGTCAAACTCTTCGAGGGCCCGGGCGAATCCCCTGACGTCGTTCCGGTGTCCGTAGAGCATGTCGAAGTCCACCAGGTTGGCGAAGACCAACGCGTCACCGCGTTCACCGCGCGCCTCGCCCGCCTCATCCCCGGACTCATATCCCGTTTCCCCTTGTCTCCCTGGGCTCCCTTGGCTCACCCGGGTCTCTCGAACAACGGCTTCGATGGCTTCCCCGTTTCCCGAGGTATGTATGGATTTGGTGATCCCCTGTCCTGCGAAGATGTCCTCGATTTTGCCGATGGCTGTGACGGTGACTCCGGCCTCTTGGCAGTAGTCCAAGAGCGTAGGGCGGGGAGGCTTGACCGAGAAGTCTTTCCGGTTGGCCGTCCTCACGAACGCACCCGGAGGGCCGGTGAAAGGCCGCGCGATAACCCGGCTCACCATATCTTCTCCGGTGAGAAGCTCCCGGGCGATCAGGCACCAACGGTAGAGGACCTCCAGCGGGACCGCGTCTTCGTGACAGGCAATCTGGAAAACGCTATCTGCCGAGGTGTAGACGATGGGCCGACCTGTCCGGATGTGTTCCTCACCGAGTTCCTTGATGATCTCGGTTCCCGAAGCGGCTTTGTTGCCCAGGACCCGGCGGCCGATGGCGCGCTCAATCGGGTCGAGGACCCTTGACGGAAAGCCTTCCGGATATGTGGGAAACGGGCGGTCGAGCGTCACGCCGCACATCTCCCAGTGACCGGTGGTACTGTCTTTGCCCGGCGACTTCGTCCCAAGCCTGCCGCATGCGCCGGCGGGAGGGAGCGGGGGCAGGCCGGGAACGGCCTCTCGTCCTGTTCGTCGGACCAGGTTCCCAAGACCGAGTGCGGCCATGTTGGGAAGATTGAGGGACCCGATCTCCCTGGCGATATTGCCCAGAGTATCGGATCCCTCGTCACCGTACAAACCGGCGTCCGGAAGTGCGCCGATGCCCACGCTATCCAGGACGATCAGTACAACTCGCATACCTTAGAGAACGGTCAGGGTGCACACGACGACCGGCCTTCTGCCCGTCTCGCTTCTCACGAGCTTTTGGACCAGTGAATCTATGTCTTCCTCGAGGAACTCTCGATGGGAAAGCGCCTCTTTCGGCAGGGAGTCGAAGTGCTCCTTGATCCGCTTCCCGGCTTCCAAGAGGAGCGCCTCGCCTCTTAGGCTCTTCATAAACCCAGCGCTCTTCACCGACGGCATTTCGGCCAGGGCCCCGGTCTCTGAGTTGACCACGCAGCTCACGAAAATGGCACCCGAATCGCTCAGGTACTTGCGCTCTTTGAGGACCGGGTCTCCTATCTCTCCCACGCCGCTGGAATCGACCATGATGTTCTTCGTCTGGATGACGCCTGTGATCTCGCAGTGGTCCGGCGACAACGAAAAGATCGCGCCGTTCTCACCGATAAGCACGTTGGACGGCGGGACTCCCGTCGCCACCGCGAGTTGGGCATGCTTCACGAGATGCCGGTACTCGCCGTGCACGGGCACGAAGTACCGGGGTCTCGTCAGGTTGAGCATCATCTTGAGCTCTTCCTGGCTGGAGTGTCCCGAGACATGGACCCCGGATTCGGGCTCGTAGATGACATCAGCCCCGCGCCTGAACAAGTTGTCGACCACCCTCGATACCATGGTCTCGTTGCCCGGGACGGGCGACGCGGCCACGATCACAAGGTCTCCTTCAACGATCTCGACCTTCCTGTGCTCCCCCGCGGCCATCCTCGCCAGTGCCGACAAAGGCTCGCCCTGGCTGCCCGTACTCAGGACCACCATCTTCGAATGGGGGTATTTGCCGAGGTCCGAAGCGTCCACAAGGGTTCCCAAAGGGGCGCGAAGGTAGCCCATGTTGAGGGAAACCTCGACTACCATCTCCATGCTGCGCCCTATGACGCAGACCTTGCGGTTATGCTCGTAGGCGACATCGATTACCTGCTGGATCCGGGGAACGTTGGAGGCGAAGGTCGTGATGATGATCCTGCCCTTGGCCTTCTGGAACACCCGGTCCAGAGCCTCGCCGACCGATCGCTCAGACTGCGTGAATCCCGGACGGTCGGCGTGAGTGCTGTCGGAAAGAAGCGCCAGCACTCCCTCATCGCCGGCCCTCGCCAGCCGGGAATAGTCGGTCGGCTCTCCGGAAACGGGCGTCTGGTCAAGCTTGAAATCTCCCGTATGTACGATGGTTCCGGCCGGAGTGCGCAGGATGAGTCCCACTGAATCGGAAACCGAGTGGGTCACGCGAAACGGTTCCACCTGGATAGAGCCAAACCCGATGGTGTCTCCCGGCTCGAAAACCCGGAAATCAACCTCGCCCTCGAAGTTCTCGTCCAGTTTTCTTCTGGCCAGCCCCAGGGTAAGGCGGGTGCCGTAGACGGGCACGTTGATGTCCTTAAGGACGAAAGGAAGCGCTCCCACGTGGTCTTCGTGTCCGTGAGTGAGGACAATCCCCCGGAGCCGGTCCTTTCGCTCGATCAGGTAGGAGACATCGGGAATGACAAGGTCGATGCCGGGCATGTCGTCTTCTGGGAACGACAGCCCGCAGTCAACCGCGATCGTATCGCTAGCGGTCTCGACTATCAGGAGGTTCTTGCCGATCTCACCGAGGCCGCCTAAGGGTATGAGCCGAACGTCTCTTCTCATGTTTTTAATCACCGATTAACTAGTATAGCCCCTCCTGGCTATAAGTGCCAATCGCAAACAATAACGGGCGGCCTCGGAAGACAAGGCCGCCCAGGTCTTTCGCACTCTAGTGGGTCTCTACATCGTACGCGCCGTTCCGCCTAAGTATATCCGCGGCGTCCTCGACTTTGTCGTCGTCGGACTTCACTGCCGTCACGATCTTGCCTTCCTTGACCCTCTGCTCATACCGCCTTCCCGATTCCTCGGGAATGCCCCAGTCGATAAGCCCGCCGGCAATGCCCCCGGTGACGGCTCCGCTCAAAGCCGCTGCGATGGGACCTGCTGCGACCAGCGGCCCGATGCCCGGTATAGCCAGAGCTCCGACTCCGGCGAGCAACCCCGCAGCCCCGCCAATGGCTCCTCCGGTAGCGACTCCGCCGGAAATGTTGGATCTCATGGTGGTCTCGTCGCGGTCGTCGCCACCGCCTCTTGCCGAGCTTTCCTTGGCGACTATGGAGATCTCTCTGCGGTCGAACCCTCTTTTCTGCAGTTCGTCTGCTGCCCTTTCTGCTTGGTCAGCCGAATCGAAAACTCCCAGTACGGTTTTTGCCATTTCTGCACCTCCGTGGTGGATCTCTCCTTAGTCTCTCCGCAAACAAAGCCGGGGATACAATTTCCGCTTGACAAGGGTCCCATCCCGGGCGTATGAATACGTCAATACGCAAAGACCGAGATGGGGAATAGTAACCCGCGTCATGTGGTCTACAGCAAGGAAGGCCCAGGGCTGAAAGCCTTCCGGCCAGAGCGCAGGCGAATGGCCCCCGGAGTTTCCGGCTGAACGTTAGTAGGCTTGGACGGTCGCCACCGTTAAAAGGCTAGGGTATTAAGGCGCTTAGCGGAAGCGGAAAAGCTGTGCTGGGCGGCCAAGTACCCGAGAGATGCGCGGCATCGGAAGTCGCGCAATTAGGGTGGCACCGCGGACAGACCCGCCCCTTTCCTGGGGCGGGTTTCTTGTTTCAAGACAAGGAGGGAACGGAAGTGAAAAGATTCGTAGCGGCGGTTCTATGCTTCACCTGTCTCGCGGTTGCCCTGCCGGGTTGCGCGACGAGCCGGGAAGACGGCCCGATCCTCATCGGTGCCGCAGGGCCGTTCACGGGGGAGCTATCCAAGATCGGCCTGGACTCGCTGAATGCCATAAAGATGGCAGTCAAGGAGTTCAATGACGCCGGCGGGATCGATGGAAGGCTTGTTGAGGTCCTTGAGGGGGATGACGCTGGAGACCCGGCCACCGGCAACGTGGTTGCGGACAAATTCGCCGGCGACCCGCGGGTTCTGGGAGTCATAGGCCCCATGAACAGTAGCGTTGTGAACGCGGTCCTCCCCATCTACGATAAGGCGAACCTCGCCATCATCTCACAATCTGCAACCACGCCTGATCTCACCGAACTCGGCTACAAGGTGATGTTCAGGGTCTGCCCCAGGGACGATGCCCAGGGCAAGGCGGCGGCCACCTTCATAGCGGAAGAGATACGCGCCAAGAAGATCTACATCTTGGATGACAAGACCGTTTACGGGCAAGGTCTGGCGGATGAGGTCGCCAAGAACCTCGAGGCCCTGGGGGAATTCGAGGTGAAGAGAGACCAAGTGGGAGCCCAAGACAAGGAATTCGGCTCGCTGGTCACGAGGATCAAGGAATTCGGCCCGGACCTGGTTTACACCTCATTCTCCAATCCCTCTCAAGCCGCCGCGTTGGCTAAGCAGCTCATCGCGTCAGGAGAGAAACCCGCCTTCATGGGCGGCGATGGGTGCAAGGAAAGGGACCAACTCATAGGCGGGGGCGGAGACGCGGTCCAGGGCATGTACGTGACGGCGATCGGTCGGGACCTCCGGGAGGTCCAAGAGGCCGCCGACTTCGTGGAGAATTTTGAAGGCGAGCATGGGGCCATGAGCATTTTCTCGGGCCAGAGCTACGAAGCCACCAAGATCCTGCTCTCTGCCATCAAAGCCGCCTCAGAAAAGGGCCAACTGACCCGCGAAGCGGTACTCTCGGAGGTCGCCGCCACAAAGGAATACCGCGGCATACTCGGCTTCCCCATAAGCTTCGATTCCAAAGGCGACCTCATCGGAGGAGAGATACTGGTGCTCACCGTGAAAGGTGACGACTTTGAAGAAGTCCTGAAATACGAGACCGGCAAGTTCTAGGGGTGGGCGTCATGGCTTCGCTTCCCCAGCATATTGTCAACGGCCTGGTGCTGGGCAGCATATACTCTCTCTTAGCACTGGGGTACTCCATGGTATACGGAGTGCTCAGGATACTGAACTTCGCCCACGGCGACATATTCATGGTGGCGGCGTTCGCGGGCTGGGCCGTTGCTGCCTGGATCGGGAACTCGGTCGTAGCGCCCCACCCCTTATTGGCGGCCACTCTTTCGCTGGCAGTCTCAGTCGTCGCGGGCACCGCGCTGGGCGTCATAGTGGAGCGGGCTGCCTACCGGCCGCTCAAGGGGTCGGACCGCCTCTCGCCGCTCTTGTCGGCGATAGGCGCTTCCTTGGTCCTCAGGAATTCCATGGCGCTCATAACAGGCGGGCGGGCCAAGACCTACCCGCCTCTCATCTCCGCGGCGTTCTCCCGACCAATCGACTTGGGACCGGTCACCATCCCCGGGTCGGGAGCCCTCATGTTCGCCACCTCGGTGGTACTGTCGGCCTGCATGACCTACTTCGTATCGCACACCGGATTCGGCAGGATGATGCGGGCAACGGCCGAAGACCCCGGAGCCGCCAAGATGTGCGGGGTGTCTACGGGGAAGGTCATTGCCGTCACCTTCGCGTTGGGCTCGGCTTTGGCGGGAGCGGCCGGACTTCTGGTCACTCTCCATTACACCCAGGTCGACTTCATGATGGGGTTTTCGGCAGGCATGAAGGCCTTCACCGCGGCGGTCTTGGGCGGCATCGGCAATCTGAGCGGCGCCCTCATGGGCGGGCTGGCCTTGGGAGTGGCGGAAAGCCTGGGGGTAGGAATAGTCTCGCCCGTCTATAAGGACGCGGTGTCTTTCGTCGTCCTCATCCTCGTCCTTATCCTGCGACCCGGCGGAATTCTTGGAAAACCGCCCGGAGAGAAGGTGTAAGGATGGCCCTGAACATACCCTACATCTTCAGGATCCTGACCGCCATATCTCTCTACGTCATACTCGGGATGGGGCTCAACGTGAGCCTCGGGCTCGCCGGGCTCCTGGACATGGGCTACGTCGGCTTCTACGCGGTCGGGGCCTACACGTACGCTCTCCTGTCGTCGCCCCAACTAGGGATTCACCTGCCATTGGCGGTATCGTTCCCGGCGGCCATCCTCGCTTCTTTGACCCTCAGCCTCATAATAGGGATCCCCACTCTACGGCTCCACGGGGATTACCTGGCCATCGTCACCATGGGATTCGCGGAGATCGTGCGCATCCTGCTTGTGAACCTAGACAGGCCTGTAAACATCACCAACGGTCCCAACGGGATCATCCGCGTCGATCCCCTCAGGATCGGCCCGCTCAAGGTGGCTACGCCCGGGGGCAACTTGCTGGTGATGGCATCGGTGGCGGCTCTGGCGTACTGCGCCTATGTCTCTTTGGCCAAGGCCCGCCTGGGCCTTAAGTGGAAGGCTCTCAAGGATGACCCCATCGCAGCAGACGCTATGGGCGTGGATACCTCCTTCCACCGCGTGCTGGCCTTTGCGGTGGGATCGACGTTCGCCTCCACGGCCGGAGTCCTGTTCGCGTCCTGGCAAGGGGCAGTGTTCCCCCAGAACTTCACCATGAATGAGCTCATCGTCCTCTACTGCATGGTGGTCTTGGGCGGCGCGGGGAATCCGTTGGGAACGGTGACCGGAGCCGTCACGCTGGTCATCTTGCCGGAAGTCCTGAGGGGCTACAGCGTGTACAGGATGCTCGTCTACGGCACTCTCCTGGTCGTCGCGATGATATACCGCCCCAGGGGTTTCCTGCCGGGAGGCCCTCCCGCAACTTCTCCTGGCAAGAAACCGTGGCCGCTTATCTCAGAGTGGATCCGAAAAGCCATCCTGTTGACGTCTTCCCGGGGCACGAAGTCTTACGGGGCTACTAGCCCTGCCGGTCCTTCGCCCTTGCCCACTGCTTCGCGCGTTGTCACTGCGTCACCCGTCCTTTCGGCGAGGGACATAACGGTGCGGTTCGGGGGCGTAACCGCCCTCTCGGGTGTCAGCATCGACCTCAACAAGGGAGAAGTGCTCAGCATCATCGGGCCCAACGGCGCGGGCAAGACAACTCTGGTGAACGTCTTGACAGGCGTCACTAGGCCCTCCCAAGGTTCGGTGTTTTTCGAAGGAAAACCCGTCGGAGGGCTAAGGCCTCACCGGCTTCACCGTTTGGGGATTTCCCGGACATTCCAGAACAACCGCCTCTTTGGTTCCCTTACCGTAGCCGAGAACCTGGCCGTGCCGGGAGAGACTGCCTCTTGTGCAGGTGAAATCGGCGACCTTTCACCCCTCGCGAACCGTAAGGCCAAAGACTTGAGTTACGGGCACCGGAAGGCCCTGGAACTGTCACGGGCGCTGGTAGGAAACCCCGAGGTCGTCATTCTCGACGAACCCGCCGCAGGAGTGAACCCGGAGGACCTGGACCGCCTCACCAGACGCGTCAAGGCGATGAAGGAAGCCGGGTACTCGGTGCTTCTCATCGAGCACAGGATGCCCCTCGTCATGTCGGTCTCGGACCGGGTGATCGTATTGGACCAGGGGAGGATCCTCTCCCAAGGCACCCCTTCCGAGGTCATCAAAGACCCCCGTGTGACGGAAGTCTATCTCGGCAGCGGACCGGTGCACGGCGAAACCATTGAGACCGCCGGTCGAGAAGCCATCGATCGTGCTTCTCGCCCCGTGAAACCGGACTTCGAACTGTCGGCCCCAGTCAGGGAATCGCTCCCACCGGCAGGCAATTACCCGGCCGGCCCCGACGGGCAGGAGACCCCTTTCCTGGAACTCCATGACCTCCACGCAGGCTACGGGCCGGTCAAGGTGCTCCACGGAGTCTCGCTGACGGTCAGGAGATCATCTGTGGCCTGTATCCTAGGGAACAACGGGGCCGGCAAGAGCACGACACTCAAGGCCATCTTGGGCATGGCGGGCATAGACCGCGGAAAGGTGTTTCTGGAGGGAAGGGATATCACGGGCACGGAGCCCGAGACGCTCTCCGCCATGGGAGTAGCGGCAGTCCCTGAAGGCCGTCGTCTCTTCGGCTCCATGACGGTCGCGGAAAACCTGGCCATGGGAGCGCGGCCCGGAGACGGGCGCGAGAAGGTCGCCGCGTCAAAGGACCGGGTCCTCAGCCTATTTCCCGTCCTCAAGGACCGCTTAAGCCAGAAGGCGGGCACCTTGTCCGGAGGAGAACAGCAGATGCTGGCGATCGGAAGGGCCCTCATGTCCAGGCCGTCTTTGCTCCTCCTGGACGAACCTTCCATGGGCCTTTCACCCGTCATGGTCCTCAGGATTTTGGGCGTCCTCAAGGAACTTACCGCCTCGGGGCTCACGGTGCTAATGGTCGAGCAGAACGTAGGCGTGGCCGAATCCCTTTCCGACACCGCCTATGTGCTTGAGAACGGCCGGATCGCGTTGAGTGGCCCGATTCAGGAACTGGCGTCGTCATCCCTAAGAAGGGCCTACTTGGGACACGCGGGCGAGGAATCATAAACGATTCCCGTCCGCAATAAGTACAAGTAGGGGGTGAACGCCCGTGTGGAACATTATCCTGGCGATTATCCTCGTCCTTCTCGCGGTCTACATCTCAATGGCCGTGAGAGTGAACCGCATACAAGCCGCTAGAGAAAGGAAGACCTCTTACGAGGAGAGGTCTTCGCCGTTGTCCGAAGCCATCAAGGACTTCGTGGCGATAGCGGGTGGCGTCTATTTGGGACTCTCCGCGATGGCGGAATTCCTCAAGGTGCCGGTCCCTATGCAGGCAACGGTTTGGGGCACTCAGTTTGACCCTGTCGCGCTGTTCTCGGTCTGTCTGGCCATTCTGTCGCCCATCATCCCTGTAGGCAAGAACCGTCTCTGAGGACGCGCGGTCTCCGGGGGGGAAACAAAAAGCAGGCTTTTGCCTGCGATGTTTCTCACCTGGACTCTCTTTTTTCCTGGGAGTGGATGCTCATCCACTTGCAGATAAGGCTATCCAAGCGAGTGCTGTCCATGCCAGCTGCCTGTATCTTCGCTCTATTGTACCGGTCTCCGACCTTCTCGTTGAGCTGGCATCGCAGCGTTTCGATCTCCTTCCGGAGTTCTTCTTCGCTGATGCCTACGGCGAACCCTCCCTATTGTGGCTTGCGAGCACCATCCGCTTAGTTATCTATGGAAGGTCGCGTCTCGCTACATCATTATAGACGCGGGCTGTCGAAACTGAGAAGGGGGATCGACAAGATTCCCGAGGCAACATACATGGCCCTGTACCTGGGGAGATACCTTCTAGAACCTGCTACAACGCTTTCTAAAAAGTGTGGGGACGATTCCGCAGGCTCCGGATTCTCTTCAGGTTCGAAAGGTCGGCACCGTGATCGTCGATAGGAGTCTCAAGCAGGCCTGGAAGGTCGTCGGGGAGGAGCGGGCTCTCGAGGATGGCTCTGAAAGTTTCCTCACCCAACTGACCTTCGCCGATGTGGGCATGACGGTCCATCCTGGACCCAAGGCCACCCTTACTGTCATTTAGGTGCATGGCGCAAAGTCTAGATAATCCGACAGAGGCATCGAAGAGTGTCACAATCTTGTGCACGCCTTCCGGCCCGCGCAGGTCGTACCCGGCACCGAAAGCGTGGGCAGTGTCAAGACACGCTCCGACCCTTTCCTCCGGGAAGCTCTTGACGAGGGATCCCAAAGCCTCAAATCTGGTTCCTATCTCCTGACCCATACCGGCGGTGTTCTCCAGGAGTATCTTGACAGGCCCCTCGTACCGCTCCAAGGCCTCCTGGATGCTCAAGAAGACCCTGGCAAGGGCCTCGGGCGCTTCCTCGGCCTCGTCCTTCTGCTTGTGGCCAATGTGGGTCACAAGGTAACGGCCGCCGAGAGCCTCCGTCCTCTGGAGGTCCTCCACGAGCACGTCCACGGAATAGCCCCTCTTCTCCGGATCGACGGAAGAGAGGTTCGCAAAGTAGGGGATGTGCACGACCAGGGGGTGGATGTCGTGCTCTGCCAAGATCTCCTTCATCTTCTCTACATCGGGAAGGGAAAACTCTTTGGCCTTCCCTCCCCGGGGACTTCTGGAAAAAACCTGGACGGTTTCACATCCCAGCGAAACGGCAGTCTCGGCCATCTTGGCCATGCCGCCCGATATGGAGACGTGTTTCCCCAGCCTCAATCTAGTGAGACCTATCGCGGTCTCGCCCGTTGCGGTTATTGTCTCTGCGCCACGGAGGCCTGCCGCCGCCGCGCCCTCCGTCTCTATCGCCTCTCGGCTCCCTGGGCGCCGGAGCGCCGCCAAGGGCCTGACGCCTCGAGAGGTTCACGCGGCCCATATGGTCGATCTCGATCACTTTCACGAGAACCTCGTCGCCCACGTTCATGACGTCCTCTATCCTGTGGACGTCCTCCAAGGCCGCCTCGGGAGTCCTCACGAGCCCTTCCTTTCCGGGAAGGACCTCTACGAAGGCTCCGAATGAGGCAAGGCGGGTTACTTTGCCCTTGTACGTGCGGCCGACCTCGATGTCCCTCGTCAGGTTCTCAACGATCTCCCTGGCCTTCTCACCGCTCTCCATGTCGGGGGCGGCTATGAACACGCGGCCGTCCTGCTCAATGTCAATCTTCACGCCGGTTTCGGCCGTGATCTTGTTGATCGTCTTGCCTCCCGGGCCTATCACGTCCCGGATCTTGTCGGGGTCGATGCTGACCACGATGATACGTGGCGCGTACTCGGACAGGTTCTCCCTCGGATGGGGTATCGCCTCGGCGATCTTTTCCAGAATGAACAACCTGGCCTTCTTGGCCCTCTCGAGGGCGGTCGTCAGGACTCTCCTGTCCACTCCGGCAATCTTGATGTCCATCTGGAGCGCGGTCACGCCTTCCTTGGTACCCGCGACTTTGAAGTCCATATCGCCCAGGGCGTCTTCCATGCCCTGGATGTCGGTGAGGACCTCCGTCTTGTCCCCACCTTTAATGAGCCCCATGGCGATCCCGGCCACAGGGGCCTTAATGGGGACGCCGGCGTCCATGAGCGACAGGGTGCTGCCGCAAACCGATGCCATCGACGTCGATCCGTTGGACTCAAGCACCTCGGACACCACGCGAATGGTGTACGGGAACTCGTCTTCTCCCGGAACCACCGGGAGAAGTGCCCTCTCCGCGAGAGCGCCGTGCCCGATCTCCCTTCTTCCAGGGCCTCTCAGGGGTCTCACTTCTCCTACGGAATAGGGCGGGAAGTTGTAGTGGTGGAGGTATCGCTTGGTCTCCTCTATACCCGTCGTGTCCAGTTCCTGAATATCGCCCTTAGCCCCAAGGGTAGCGATACTCATGACCTGAGTCTGACCTCTTGTGAAGATGGCCGACCCGTGGACGCGGGGGAGCACCGCCACCTCACAGGTGATAGGCCTGATTTCATCGGGTTGGCGCCCGTCGGGCCGCCGGCCGGTCTCAAGGATCATGCTCCTTACTTCGCTCTTGAGCACCGAGTGGAACGCCTCGGAAATCTCGCCTTCCCGCTCAGCGAACTCCTCGCCCAGCTCGGCATAGACCTCCTGCAAGATCTCTTCGATGGCCGACTCCCTGGAGAGCTTCTCCTCCACGCGAATGGCTTGCCTCACCTTGGGCGTGGCGATCTCTGTGACCCTCTTCAAGACATCCTCGCCCGGCAGGAACAAAGTCGGCTCGAACTTGGGCTTGCCGACTTCCCCGCGAACGTACTCCAGGAAGTGGCAGATCTCACGGATCACCTCATGACCGTACATGATGGCGTCAACCATCACGTCTTCGGGAACCTGGTTGGCCCCTGCCTCGACCATGAGGACGGCATCTTTGGTACCCGCGACCGTCAGACGGAGATCGCTCCTCTCAACATCCTTGACGACCGGGTTTATCACAAATTGGCCGTCTATGAGACCAATGTCGACTGCGCCCATTGGCCCGTCCCACGGTATGTCGCTTACGGTGAGGGCCGCCGAGGCGCCAATCATCCCGGCTATCTCGGGCGAGTGATCGTGGTCTATGGAGAGCGGCATGACGACTATCTGAACGTCATTCCGGAGGCCTTTGGGAAAGAGCGGGCGTATGGGACGGTCCGTCACCCTGGCCTGGAGGATTGCCTTCTCCGGCGGTCGCCCTTCTCTGCGTCCCCAGCTGCCGGGGATGCGCCCGACGGCGTAGAGCCTCTCCTCTACGTCCACGGTAAGCGGGAAAAAGTCGATTCCCTCTCTCGGCTGCTTCGACGCGGTAGCCGTGGCGAGCACGGTGGTTTCCCCGTATCTCACCAAGACTGCTCCGTTTGCTTGCTTCGCGACTCCGCCGAACTCCAGGGTCAGAGTACGGCCTCCAAGCTCAAACGTAAATGACTTATGTCCGTCCAATAAGCACACTCCTTTCGGCCGGTCCTAGCCTCTTAATCCGAGTTTCTCCACAATGGCCCGGTACCGTGCCGGGTCTTCACGGTTTAGGTAGTTCAAGAGGCCGCGGCGCTGGCCGACCATCTGAAGCAATCCCCTTCTCGAATGGTGGTCTTTCTTGTGCACCTTTAGGTGCTCTGTGAGGTAATTGATCCTCTCGGTAAGGAGGGCGATCTGGACCTCGGGCGAGCCTGTGTCGGTCTCGTGAATCCTGTACTCTGCGATAATGCTCTTCTTGCGGTCAGCTTGAAGCGTCAAAAGAGGCACCTCCATAGTTTTCCGGATATGCCCTGAGCCAAGAAACACGCCGGAGGAGCGTGAAACCTAGTCTCAAGGTAAGTTTGCCTGGAGCATTCTATCATAGCCCCCGGGTACTGTAAACGAAGCGGGTTTTCGCCATGCGCCCTCCGGGCCCATGCCGGACTGCATGAACATAATGTCGCTCCTCACCTGTTCCCTTAAGGAGGATGCGTCGGGAAACCTGCGTTCATCCCTTATCCGTTCGAGAAAGAATACCTGCATGAACTTGCCGTAGAGGCTTCCGTCAAAACCCGGGATGTGGCACTCGACGCGCACTCCCTCTCCTCCAAAGGTCGGTCGGGTGCCTATGTTGACGACCGACGGAAGGGAGACTATGCCGTTTTCGTCATGGAACCTAGCATGGGCCGCGTATACTCCCGTCGCCGGTATCACTTTGTCCTCCGGGGCAGTTATGTTCGAGGTGGCGAAGCCAATCCTCTGGCCTCTCCCATCGCCTCGTTCCACACGTCCGTACAGGCAATAAGGCCTGCCCAATAACGAAGCGGCCTCGGAGACTCTGCCTGCTTTCAGGGCGTCCCGCACTCTTGTGCTGGAGACCGTCTCCCCACCCATCTCGAACGGCGGGACAACGGTGACGCCAAAGCCCTCTTCCAGGCCCCAACGCTGGAGGGCGGCGGGAGTCCCCTTCCCCCTGTACCCGAAGGTGAAGTTGAACCCGCAGACTACGTGGACTGCCCTAACTCCTCCCACAAGGTAGTCTCTCACGAAATCCGCCGGAGACGTGGCGGCAAGCTCCTTGGTGAAGTTCAACGAAAGGAAGTAGGCGGCACCGGAGTCCTCAGCCAGGAAGGCTTTTTCCTCCGGCGGAGTGAGCAGCATGTCGTGTCCATTGGGATTGCCCGTGAGCATCCTGGGATGGGGGTGAAAGGTCATCAACAGGACGGGCAACCGCGCTGCATCGCCTACTCGTTTGGCCTCAAGAAGCAGGGCCTGATGGCCCAGATGCAGTCCGTCAAACACGCCGATGGCCGCCACAACCTTTTGCGGCAGGAGCCCCCGGTCCAATTCTTTGCCGTTCATCACAAGCCTTTTCACGATCACACCGCTTTCAGCCGTCTTCCCAGCCGTTTTCTCAGCCAGTTTTTCTTAGCCGTTTTCCTGGTACAATACCTTTTCGTACGCTACCTTGTCCGGGCCCTTCGGACGCACCACCGCAACTATTGAAGTCCGGACTGAGGTCCCGGTTGGTGTCCCGGTTGTGGTTCCGATACCGGCCCCCGTGTAGAGCACCATGACGGTCCTTCCCAT
>CAZYFG010000013.1:0-5500 GCA_964646835.1 uncultured Eubacteriales bacterium
GTCGCGTCACACCGGATCTGGTGGTCGGACTAGACCGGATTCACTGGTCGGATGCTACCGGATCTGGTGGTCGGCTCGCGCCGGATTGGGTGGTCGAGTGGGGCCGGAATATGCAATAAAGGACAATCCCGGTATCGGGCTCCGGTCCTTCTTCTTCAAGGGTCCCGAAGGATACGATTTCGAGATCCAGGAATTCGTCAGGCCAGAAGAACGGCAGGTGTTCCTACCCTGAGGCATCCTGCCAGTATTGACTGACATCCCTGGTCTTCTGATATCGTCGGTCTCGAGACATCGCTGATATCGTGCTCTTGCTACTTGTCCGGAGGGGTTCAAGGGTCTTCCGGCGGAGCTCGTTATGTTGAGGCGTTCGCGGATTTTACGCCAGGAACCGGGCAGAGCTTTCTAAGGCTGTCTGAAGCTGTACCGGATATCCTGTTCATCCGACGATCATATTACGCAGTCTCATCATGGTAGAATGGTTATGGTGAGGCGCCCGCGCCTTTATCAAAGGATTTCGTCCGGTGATATAGAAGTCACCCTCAACCAACAAACTCAGCCGTGAGCGGAGAGGGAGTGAGTCCTTCTGGCAAAGGATGTTGTGCAAGTGAAGAACCCTAAGACCAACCGCTACGTGAAGATTGACCGTGATGCCGGCTGCATCATAGCCCATAAGAAAAGCCCCGGTCCGTACAAAGGCGTTCCTATCGCAGAGAAGCGCAAAGATTGAGCTGACATGATCCTGTACGATCCCACCAACGGCGACGTCGTAACCACTCCGACCGAATGCCGACCTCGGACTTGTTTCTTCATGAGTAAGGTCGGAGAGGGCGCTCCATCCTTGGTTCTCGAGGTCAGGAACAGGCTTTCGGTCCTGCTCGGGGAGATAGGGTATTCTCTGATCGACGCCACTGAAGTCACCACAGGCAAGGACTACCTGCGAAAGATCTGGGACCTCATAGTCAGCGTGCCTATGGGGATGGCCTTCATCTACAGGAAGATGCCGTCAAGCACCCTGGCCAACGTGTTCTACGAGATTGGCCTCATGCAGGCGCTGGGGAAAGACACCCTGGTCATCAAGGAACCCAGGGCCACGATTCCTTCTGACTTGGTGCGGACCGAGTACGTGGTGTACGACACGAGATTCGGCGACAAGTTCGACGAACGTATCCGTGCCTTTCTAAGGAGATGTCTCTCAAGCGCCGAGTTTCTGGCCACTGTGGCAGAGCAAATGGAACGCAACCCATTACTGGCCATCGACTACTACCGGCGCGCTTTCCTTCTGACCGGCGATGAAGAGTACTGCCTGAGGACCGATGAGCTGTTGAAGAGCGGAGAAATAGGCCGGAGGGCCAAGAACAGTGTTGAATACCTGGCTGCGGCGTTCAGGCGCTTCGCGCAGCAGGCCCAGCAGGTTCAGCGTGATGAACAGGACCAACATGCTCAGCGGGATCAACGTGGTCGACGGGCTCAACAGGGTCAACGGACTCAACCGGCCGGGCACCGCAAAGCAATCCGGGAGACGGCAGTCACGAGATCGCCGGGCGAGAAATAGCCTAGAAGGAGCCTGGAAGTAGCCTTTAAACGCAGCTCTCAGTGGGTGTACTCACATACTAGCCGCCAAGAGGCAAATGACCTACTCCTCCAAGGCACGCTCCAACACCCTTCGAATCTGTTCCTTGTTAGGTACTCCTTCGTGGAGTTTCTCCTGCCCGATCCACAGACACGGGACATAGTAGTAGTCATAGCGTTCCGCGATCTCGGGATTGTCAGATTCCTCAATCTTGGTGATAGGGATAGCCGCGAACTGCGGGTTTTCCTCAATCAGTTCCTTGATGAGTGCATCCGCCTTTCGACAGTAGGGACATCTCTTGAGGTAAAAGTAGGTGATTTCTCTCAAGGCTGACCTCCATCATGTACTGCAGCATTTTGTCCACTCTAGCATCGGTTTTACTCTTCTGACTAGATGTAACCCTTACCCGTCCTTTCGCCCGATATATAGCATGTGCTCGCCGGCTCCCCACGTGGTGGGGTCCGTGCCCAGCCGGTAGCAGACGTCAACCCATGCTTGAAAGGCCTCTTCCTGCAGTGCGTTTACAGCGGCCTCCACAGGAGCGATGAGCCCTTCGGCCACTGCGAGCCTGAGTGTGGACAGGCCATACCCAGACATCAGGGGTTCGATCTCCAAGGGATGTATGAAGTACGCCTCGGTGAAACCCGGGTGCTGCTCAGTCGGGATGTGGACGGCTGTGGTCATAAGCTCCTCGTATCTCTTGGCGCAGCCCGTTATCCCTCCGGGGTCATGCTTAAGCAGGTCTATGTATACCGAGTACCTACTTATGAACGAAGCGGAAAGAAATCCGCCGGGGGCCAGGACCCGCAGGGCTTCTCGTATGGCAAGATCCCGGTCAGACGGCTCAACCAGGTGGTACAACGGCCCCATGAGAAGCACCACGTCAAAGGCGCCGCCCGCAAAGCGCGACAAGTCCAGGGCATTTCCGTGCACAAAGTCGGTGATCTGCACTCCCAACTCACGTGCCTTCCGTTGCGCCAACTCCACGTGTCGTGCAGATAAGTCGAGCAGCGTGACTCTGTGGCCTGCCTTAGCGAGCTCAATGCTGTAACGCCCGGGCCCGCCGCCGATGTCCAGTATCGTCGAGCGCGGAGGTATAACCTCGTTCATCGCCCGGAGCGTTGTGTGGAACTCCATCCGGTGTCTATCCAATCGAGCCCATTCGTATTCAGGACTGTGGTCGTAGAAGCTCTCGACACGGCGGCTCATCTCTGTACCTCCTCATATGCGTCAACCAAGTGGTTCCCGAAGTCGGTACCGCCATCGGCTGGTGCGGTCTCTCTAAGTACCTGCTGCTTATCGGTGTTCGCGCTGTATTGAGACTATCTGGGCTTCGCTGTTTGCCTCGACGAACCGGATTACGTTGTCGAGGATGCTGTCTGCTTGGGCTCCGTTTGCCGCAATAGCGGCGACGCCGATGGTGATAGTCTGATGAACGTCTTGATTGTCTATCTCGGTCGCCGATGCGTTGAACTGCGCGCGTATCCTTGTGAGCAGGCTCTTGACCTCCATGCGCTTCTCTTTCAGCGAGTGCACCCACGGAGCGTGCAAGTCGATGGTCATCGCTGCGATGATCATGTTATCAGGCCCTCCACCGGAGTAGGTCTACAACGCTCAGTTTACTGCAGCGAGGCAACTATGCCTAGTCTGCCGCAGGGGGTCTTCTGTGGAGTTTCGAGTATGCTTCGTCCTGAGTCCGGAAGTTCAGCGAACTCCGGTATCTCCCCCAGAGGACTACTCGAGCACGAGACGAGGAATGCCAGACCAACCAGCAGCAAAACCGCTATGAGTGCCTGCCGCCCGAGGGATCCGGAGGACCCGGAGTGGATATCCCCAGCCGTCCTATTCCTCCTCATACTCACATAGCCCCCACAAGTCTCTCGGTTCCGGAACCGTGCCGTACAATCGTGTGTCAGAGGATGTGATTCAACTATAACTTCCCGCGCCCCTCATCGGGATTTGAGTTCCTGGATAGTAAGGAGGGGGCCGAGGGAATGGGCGAGGGGGCCAGGCGAGGGGATAGGCGAGGGGAGAGCAAGGGAATGGGCAGGCACGCAAGAGACTAGGCAACGGAATAGGCTTGGGAGTAGGCAGGAAGGGCTGTACATATATGGAAAGTGCGGAAGGACTCTGGCACATCCCAGAAGAACTCGTCGTTGTTCTCGTCGATTTCGCATCAGTTAAGTCATCCAAGTGCGGTTTTCGCGGATGTTGTCCCTTGCCGACGAACGTGCGGGTTCTGGCAGATGGGTTTTTCTAAAGCGAGATATGAGCGAGGCATGAGCGAGAGATGGATGCCTTCAGATAGGCGATATGCGGAGGAACAGACACGCCTTGGAGAGGGGGAACGCACTACCGCATGGTGGACAATATGCAGAAAGTCACTACAAAACTCCGGACAGCCAAGACCCGGAGAGTTGTCTGCGTTCTGATTCTTATCACCTTTCTTATCACCTTGCTGATCGGGAGCTCCGCATGCCAAGTGCTGGGGAAGCGCGATGGACCTGCGCCCGGACCTGCTAGCGGGCCTACTGGCGATCCCTCCACTGGGTCCACTGGGGGATCTACCGGCGGGTCTCCTACAGGCTCCACTTCAGGGCCTGGTGGGGGCTCGACTTCAGGACCTGCTTCCGGAACTACGGGTGGATCGGCTTCCGGCTCCAGCGCCGGACCTGTTTCCGAGCCGGCCTCAGGATCTAGCGCCGGTTCCTCCCCCGGAACTCCCGGTGGATCTACTTACGGCCCCATTTCGGGATCGACTCCCGGATCCGCGCCCGGATCAACTCCCGGCTCCACGTCGGGCTCCGCCGGGTCTACTACTGACTCCTCTAGCGGCTCCTCTGGCAGCTCCTCCCCCGGACCCGCGACGCCCTCCGCTCACGACCCGACCGCTGTCCTTGAGAAGATGTACGACAGCAAGTCCTTCTACGCCGATTGCGTAAAGCATTTGGAGGCCTTGGTTGGCGAATATTCGGACACAGGCATCGTGAGGATGACGTGCATAGGGAAGTCTGTAGAGGGCAGAGACATCCATGCGGTTATCCTGGGCACCGAGGGGGCGTCTACCCGAATCACCATCAATGCGACGCACCATTCCGACGAGTACATAAACACGGTACTGGTGCTCAATCAGATAGAACACGTATTGCGCCTCCATAGAGATGGAGGTGAGTTCAACGGCCTGAGCGTAAGGCAGCTCCTGGCCAAATCGGAGATCTACTTCATCCCGTTGGTGAACCCGGACGGCTTAGAGATATTCATCGAATATCTTGAGAAAGGCGTGCTCAGAGAGGGACTCACCACAGCGGACCTCTTGGTCGGCGTAAACGCCAACAACGTGAACCTGAACAGGAACTACGACGCGAACTACCGCCCCAATGTACAGCGAAGCGGGGACCATGCGTTTTCCGAACCCGAAACCCAGGCTATGAGGGAGTTGCATGCCCGCATAGATTTCGACTACTCAATCGCCTACCACTCGGTCGGAAATGTGATCTTCTGGAACTACGGTCAGACGGGCGAGCTTTACGACAAGACCCTTGAGCTCGCCAAACTCCTGAGCTCGATCACGGGGTACGCCCTGGACATGCAGCCCGCGACCCAGAGCACCTATATCGCGGGCACCGCCGACTTCGGCGGCTATAAAGACTGGCTTATCCTCCAGGGTAAGGCGGCGGTGACGATTGAGACAGCGCCCTCTGGTACAGGGGATGGAAAAGTGCCCTGGAGAGCCTATGCGGATATATGGAGGCAAAACCGCGATATCCCGCTCTCCCTGGTGTCATACTTCTACAGGCAGAGGAACGTGCTGGTTAAGGGCGAGGTAGCTACCGCGGGTCTGCGCGTCGGAGGAAGGACATATCCGGAAGAGGGAATCCTGTACGACGGCAGGTCATACGTCAACGAGGCGCTGTTCCAAGTCCTCCTCGG
>CAZYFG010000013.1:5571-6623 GCA_964646835.1 uncultured Eubacteriales bacterium
CGAATGGGATTGTGCGCGGGATGTCCGGCAGGAGAATGGCTCTCGATGTCACGGATAGCCCGGAGTTCATCATGGTCGACGGCGTCAAATACGTCAATTTGAAGACGTTGGCCGGCAACCGGTACAGCGTGGGCTGGGATGATGAAACGCGAACGGTGACGGTGATGAAGTGAGCATCAGTCCCATGCCAAGTGCGCCAGGCGTTCTCTGAAGTTGTGAGTGCTGTGTCCTGCCTCTAGTCTGCTGTTGTGGGAACGCCCAGCGCAGGCCCAGACAGCAGTCCTTAGCAGGACAAGCCAACCAGATCGCGTCTTGCTCTCGCCTAGGGGAGTGCCTCATGCGTTTTTGCCTGTCTTATTCCTTGACCCGGAGTCACACCGTGGTTAAAATGTATGTTGCTTGTTTATCGGGCGCTAAGGAGGTTTTCAGTTTGGGCGAGACGTATATGGCGAAGCCCTCGGACGCCACTCGCAAGTGGTGGATCATCGACGCCGAAGGGAAGCCATTGGGAAGATTGGCGACCCTGGCTGCGTCAATCCTCAGGGGAAAGATGAAGCCCACCTACACGCCCTCTGTCGACGCAGGGGACAGTGTAATCATCATAAACGCCGACAAAGTCAAGTTGACCGGCAACAAGCTCAAGGACAAGATCTTCTTTACCCACTCAGGATATCCGGGCGGTGCCAAATACACGCCCTACGAAGTGATGATGAAGAAGAACCCCAGGCTCGTTGTGGAAACAGCGGTCAAGGGCATGCTTCCTCACAACCGCCTCGGGCGGAAGGTCATAAAGAGGCTCTTTGTGTACAGAGGCGGCACCCACCCGCACGACGCGCAAAAGCCGGCTTACTGGCAAGGAGGAGAGTAGAACTTTGGCAGACGCGATATTCGCAACCGGTAGACGCAAGAACGCCGTCGCGCGCGTGCGGATCCTACCCGGAACCGGCAAGGTTGAGGTTAACGGCAAGGACCTGTCCGGGTACTTCAGAAACCCCAGTCTGGAACAGGAAGTGACCGCTCCGTTCAGAGTGACCGAGACCGAGGGCAAGTTC
>CAZYFG010000013.1:6638-15713 GCA_964646835.1 uncultured Eubacteriales bacterium
TACGTGAACGTGATCGGTGGCGGGCTCTCCGGACAGGCCGGGGCCTGCAGGCACGGCGTCGCAAGGGCTCTCATCGAGGTAGATGAGAACCTGAGACCGGTGCTCAAGAAGGCCGGCTACCTGACCCGCGACCCGCGGATGAAGGAACGCAGGAAGTACGGCCTGAAGAAAGCGCGCAAGGCTCCTCAATTCTCCAAGCGTTAGGCTACGACAGCGACGAAGGAGTCATATTCACCCTCGACCAGAAGTAATATCCGAACGTAAGGTCCGGAAGACACTGAAGTACGGGGGATTCATATGGCGAGAAGACGGGGTGTGCGAAGACGCCGCCCCTTTTTCTATGTGGCCAACGCGAGAGCGGTGATCATAGTGCTGCTCTTCGGAGCCGTCATCGTCGGTTCAGGCGTGTTCTCGCGCGCCGTGGAGACCCTTAGGCAACCGGGCCCTCTGACGGGACAGGTCATCTACATAGACCCTGGACACGGCGGGATCGACCCGGGGGCCTGCGGAGCGACGGTGACGGAGAAGGAAGTGGTCCTCGAGGTTGCTCTCTATTTGGGCGTAAGGCTGGAGCGAAACGGCGCGAGAGTTGTCTACTCCAGAACGGGGGACTACGACCTTGAGACCGATGAGAAAAGCGATGTCCGGGAGCGGATAGCCCTCATAGAATCGTCGGGAGCCACCATTGTGATATCGCTGCACTGCAACGCCTTCACCGATCCTTCCGAATACGGAGCCCAGACCTTCTACAACTCCGAGAAGCACCCCGAGTCACGGCGGCTAGCCGAAACCATCCAGAGGAAGCTTGCTGAGAAAACAGATACCTACCGGGAAGCCTCGGCGCGAATCGACCACTTCATGCTGAACGCTTCCGAGGTTCCCGCTGTCACCGTAGAACTGGGGTTCCTCTCGAATCCGCATGAGGAGAGTCTCTTGGGCACGGCCTCGTACCGTCAGCAACTGGCCAAGATCCTGCTAGAGGCGATAATTGAGTTTGTGGCGCATGAAGAGGTCTAGGGAGTTATCGCAGAAGAGAACTCCAGGCAATACCCCGGGTCAAGGCTTGTCGATCCCGTGTTTGGTCATCCGGTAGTACAAAGACTGCCTGCTTATCCCCAAGATTCTGGCTGCCCGCGAGACGTTGCCGCCGGTCTTTTCCAGGGCTTCTCGGATGAGTTCGGCCTCGGCCAAAGCCAGCCTGTCGTCGACTGTGCCGCTTGGTTCCGCGCCGCCCGTCACCGGGAGGTCCAGAATATTAGACAGGTCGTCAAGGGTAACCACGCTCTTGTCTATGGAAAGCGTGAGGACCGATTCGACAATGTTCCTGAGCTCTCTCACGTTGCCCGGCCAGTTGTGCGCGACCAGCCTCTCCATGACTTCGGGGGCGTACTTGGGAGGCTCGACGCCGAGGCTCCCTGCGTGCGCTGCGGTCATTTCCTCGACGAGCACCGGGATGTCTTGCTTCCTTTCCCTGAGAGGGGGGAGCTCAATGCAGATCGCCGCGAGGCGGTAGTACAGGTCATTGCGCAAACGGCCGTGTCTCACGGCGACTCTGGGGTCGGTGTTGGAGGCGGCAATGACCCGGACATCAACCGGAATGAGGCGAGCGCCTCCAATCCGGCGCACGGCCTGTTCTTCCACTGCCCGCAAGAGCTTGGACTGGAGGGCAGGGCTTGCCGAGGTCACTTCGTCCAGGAACAACGTCCCGCCGTCGGCCTGCTCGAAGAGTCCTTCCTTATCCAGCGCCCCGGTGAAGGCGCCTCTGGCGCTGCCGAACAGCATGCTCTCGGCCAGCGACTCTGGGAGGGCCGAGCAGTTCACGGCAACAAAGCGTCGGGCAGCCCTGGGGCTTGCGTTGTGTATGCTTTGCGCGAAGAGCTCCTTGCCTGTCCCCGTCTCGCCCCAGATGAGGACGGGCGAATCGCTCCCCGCGGCACTCTTGGCCATCCGCTTGGCCCGGAGTATTGCAGGGCTTATGCCCAGGACGTCATCGAACGTGTACATGGTGTAGTTGGGTTTCAGGGCGTTCCTCAACCCTGTCTTGACCGGCTTCGTGGCCCGTGCCGGGATCTGGTCGAGTGTCTGAGAGAGGTGACGCACTCTCGAGACTGTCTTGGCTACCTCCATGGCTGCCACGCACTTGCCGTCCACGAGGATCGGGATGGTGCTGTTGACGGTCGTAACCAGGTCTCCGGCAGGCGTCCTGTAGGTCTGGGCGACGTCGTAGATGGGCTCACCTGTCTCCAGGACCCTGAGGAGCGTGCTGTTGTCGGGACTCAAGTGGGGAAAGACTTCGCGGAGAGGGCGGTCCAGCACCCTGGAAGGATCTATTCCTTCGATAGCTCCCATGGCCGCGTTGTAGAAGATCGTTTTCCCCGCGCTGTTTACGATGTGGATTCCTTCATTGATGACCGAGAGCGCGGCCGAGTTTATGAGCGACGAGTAGTCCCCTGGACTGGACATCGATTCCGACAGGCTCTTGGCAAGCTCTCGAGCGCCTGAAAGGTCCGCCAGTGATGATGTTGATGTCTTGTCCGCGACGTCCATGCGATTGGCCCTGTCCATCCGATTTGTCCTGTCCACCCGGTTTGCCCCCGTCCGTTCCACCTCCGCCGTCAGTGACCGTTCTCCAGACATGTCTGTATGACAATTGGACACTCGGGAACGACTAGCACTTCTACGCGAAGCCCCGATCTCCCTCTTGTGCTCGTAGTCTCATGTCTTCATTTAGATGGCACGGATTATGCTTAAGATACGGGTGAGTTGAGACTACTGCTATGGGGAGGCTTGGGTCTGTGAAGAAAGAATCAGTCAGAGTGCTCCTGTGGGGGCTTGGAGCTATGGGCGGGGGTATGGCCCGCATTCTCCTGGAGAAGGAAGGTGTGGACATCGTGGCCGCCGTCGCTCAGACGCCTGCCAAAGCCGGGAAAGACCTGGGTGAGGTGCTTGGGCTGGAGCGCAGGACCAACGTGGTGGTCACCAATGACATAGAGGCTGCCTTGGGTACCAAGCCCGATGTGGTGCTCCTCAACACCGCTTCCTTTGTGAAAGAAGTGTTCCCCCAGATAAAGATCATCTTGGAGCGCGGCTCCAACGTGATCACCATTGCCGAGGAGATGGCCTATCCCTGGGCATCCGAGCCGGAGCTGTCGGATGAGATCGACCGGCTTGCCAAGGCTGCGGGAAAGGCAGTCCTGGGCACAGGGATCAACCCCGGTTTCGTGCTGGACACGCTGGTCATAGCCCTCACGGGCATCGCCGCCGACGTCAAACACATCCATGCCAAGAGGGTCAATAACCTCGCCCCCTTTGGGCCCACGGTAATGCGAACCCAGGGAGTGGGTACGACCCCCGAAGGCTTCCGGCAAGGTCTCAAGACCGGCGAGATAGTTGGACACGTTGGGTTCAAGCAGTCTGTCCACCTCATTGGAAAAGCCTTGGGATGGAACATTGACAGAGTTGTCGAGGAACGAGAGCCGATCATCACGAGCGTTCCCAGGAAGACGCAATACATAGAGGTTGCGGCCGGAAATGTGGCAGGTTGCAGGCACACCGCCAGGGCTTATGTGGGAGAGCGGGAAGTCGTGTTCTTGGAGCACCCGCAGCAGATATGTCCTGAGGCCGAGGGAGTCGAGACGGGAGACTACATCACAATCGACGGCACCCCGCCCGTGAACCTCTCCATAAAGCCCGAGATCCCCGGAGGGATCGGGACCATGGCCATCGCGGTAAACATGATTCCCGACATATGCAGCGCAAGACCCGGACTACTCACGATGGCGGATCTGCCTGTGCCTCGGGGGATAGTCGGGTCCTTCGCCGCTGCCGCGCGCGGGTAAGAGGAGCGGGTAAGATAAAACGCCCGGAAAGGTGGAAGATGTCATGAGCCAAAGGTGCGCGAAGGGTGACTGGGTGATGATCCATCAGATCATACTGGAACCTCACCAGCGCAGCAAGGACGTACCCGAAGACACATCCAAAGTGCCGCTGGAGGCCTGGATAAAAGGATGGTCTTCTCAAAGCGCCGAGGTCGGCCAGGAGATCGAGATAACCACGTTGTCCGGAAGGGTTGTGAAGGGACGTCTCGCAGAGGTGAACCCCGGGTTCACCCATACCTACGGACCGGCGGTACCCGAGCTCACTCCGGTAGGACGGGAGCTCAGGACGGTTCTAAAGGAGGGGAAGGGACGTGGCTAGAGACACCTCATACCGGGCAGTGATGGCCCGGCAGAACGAGATAATGAAGAAGTCCCTGGGAATGGACTACGAGCAGTATGTGCGCGGCCCCATAGCCTTTGACTACGAGGCCATGATGTCCGGAACCGGATACACCCTGGAGAAGATCCGTGAGGTCCAGAGGGAAGTCGGAGTCGGAGAGACGCCCCTCCTGGAGCTCAGAAACATCACCGAACTGGTCAGGCGAAACGCCAAGCCCGGATACGGAGCCCGGATACTCGTCAAGGACGAGTCCTGCAACCCGTCGGGGAGCTTCAAGGACAGGCGGGCGTCGGTCTCCTTGTATCATGCGGCCAAGATGGGATACCCGGGAGCCCTGGCGGCGACCTCGGGCAACTACGGCGCGGCTGTGGCTTCCCAAGCGGCCATGCGAAACCTGGGGTGCATCATCGTCCAGGAGGTCTACGACTCAAGACACGTCGGACAACCCGAGATCATTGAGAAGACGAGGAAGTGCGAGGCCTTCGGCGCCGAAGTCATACAGCTTACCGTAGGGCCGGAGCTGTTCTACGTCGCCCTTATACTCCTTGAGGAGACCGGGTATTTCAACGCCTCCCTGTACAGCTCCTTTGGGGTCGCCGGGATCGAGACCATCGGCACCGAGATTGCCGAGCAGTGCCGCGCCCGCTACGGTAAAGATCCCGCTTACGTGGTGGTGACTCACGCAGGTGGGGGGAATGTGACCGGCACCGCGAGGGGTCTTCGCAAGGCTGGAGCGGACAAGACCACGGTGATCGGCGCCAGCGTCGACCTAAGCGGGCTCCATATGGCTTCCGACCGGGACTTCAACCGTAAGTCCTTCACGACTGGCCACACTGGTTTCGGTGTCCCCTTCGCCACATGGCCGGACCGTACCGACGTTCCCAAGAACGCCGCCCGGCCGCTCAGGTATCTGGATAGGTACGTTACCGTTACCCAGGGCGAGGTCTTCTACGTGACGGAAGTCGCCGCCACCGTTGAAGGGCTCGAGCGCGGACCCGCGGGGAACACGTCCCTGGCCGCAGCCATCCCCTTGGCCGCCGAGCTTCCCGAAGACGAGATCGTCGTAGTCCAGGAGACCGAGTATACGGGTGCGGGGAAGCACCCCCAGGCGCAGCTCGACTTTGCGAGAAAGAACGGAGTCGAGGTACGGCGGGGAGACCCCAGGGAGAACGTCCCGGGCAAGGCCATAGTGGTCCCCGAGAGCTTCTCCCAACTTCATGTGACCGAGGTGTCCCTTGACCGCATGAGGAGGTCCTACATAAGGAACGCGGTTCAGAGGAACGGCCTCACGGAGGTCAACGAAGACGAGGTCCGGTTCCTGGCCGAGGACTCAAGGCTTTCGCCCGAGGAAGTCCAAGCGGTACTCAGCGAGTTTGGGGTGAAGCTCCGTGAGTAAAGCGACTGGAGAGATAAAAGAGGTCGAAGAGGCCAGAGGGACCCGTAAGGCTGAAGACGCCAGAGGCGAATACCTGGCCAAACGCAGGCAGGAGCTCAAGAAACTGTCTGACGATGAACTCAAGGCACGGTTCTGGCAGTTGGCAGACGAGATCGTGAAGCCTCTCTATGACCTTGCCTACACGCACACTTCACCATCGATAGAGCGGTCGGTGCTCCTCAGAATGGGCTTCTCGAGTATGGAGGCACGGGCCATTGTCTCGCAGGCCGAGAAGAGGCGCTTACTGGGGAAAGGCGCGGGGCACCTGGTGCTCAAGTACGCCGAGATCGCGGGTAAGCCCTATCTGGAAGCAGGCAAAGACCTGTGCGTCGACCAGGAAGCTTGGGACGAACTCAAGGCGTCGTTCGAAAGGGGGGTATCCTGATGCCGGCTGACCCATCCAATAAGCTTGACCCAACCAAAAAGCTGGACATCCGCGAGATACTCAGCGACCTGGAACACTACCGTCCCAGGAGGCACGGATGGACTTGGAGGAAGAAGGTCCCCGACAACGCAGTGGGTCCTTTCCGGTACAAGGAGACTTCCGAGTCGCTGGAGCGCTCGGTTCCCCTGCCTGCCGCCAAGTACTTCGGGGGGATAGACCCCCAGCCCGACTACGTCATAACCACCGAGATCGCGTCGGGACGCTTTGAGGACGACCTCAGGCGAATGAGGATGGCCGCTTGGCACGGCGCGGACCATATGATGGTCATCCGCACCACGGGCCAGAGCCACATCGACGGTCTCCTTGAGGGGACTCCTGAGGGTGTGGGCGGCATCCCGATTACCAGAAAGCAACTTAGGGCTACCCGAAAAGCTCTGGACCTCATTGAGGATGAGGTCGGCCGTCCAATCAACTTCCATTCATATGTTTCCGGAGTGGCGGGCCCTGAGATAGCCGTGCTCTTCGCGGAGGAGGGAGTGAACGGCGCTCACCAGGACCCCCAGTACAATGTTCTCTACAGAAATGTGAACATGCAGCGGTCTTTCGTGGACGCGGCCGTGGCCAAGGCCATAATGGCCAAGTTCGGGATGCTTCAGATTGACGGGGCCCACAATGCCAACGCGACCGCGAGGGAAGCATGGAAGGTCATGCCCGAGCTTCTGGTTCAGCACGCGATTAACTGCGCTTTCTCGCGGATGTGTGGAATGGACCCGGGTAGAATCGCCCTCTCATCTGTGCCCCCTACGGCGCCGCCGGCTCCGGCCATGTCCTATGACCTGCCGTATGCCGTCGCGGTGAGGTGGCTCTTTTCGGACTACAAGATCAGGGCCCAACAAAACACGATACATTGAGTCGGACATGCGGGAAGCCACGGTGACCCATACCCTCAACCTGGTGTTGTCGCGGCTCACCTCCGCCGACGTGCAAAGCACTATCACGCCGGACGAGGGCAGAAACGTGCCCTGGCACTACAACAATCTGGCGGCCGTGGACACGGCCAAGCAGGCTCTACTGGCTGTTGATGGGCTCAAGGAAATGGTTGAGGTGAGGAAAGATGGTCCCGTCGGCAAGACAGTGAGGGACCTAGCCGAGCGGGCAGTCCTATTCCTCGAGGAAGTGAAGGAGAAGGGCTACTTCGGCGCGGTCGCTGAAGGCATGTTCGTCGATTCCGGGTTCTATCCCGAGAGACACGGCGACGGCATCAGACGTGACCCCAACGGCGGCGTCGGCTACGGAAGCATAGTCGAGAGAGAGCCCGATTACTGGGCACCGGTCTGCAACCACTTCGGTTACCAGGACCCCGGCAAGGTCAATGAACACCCTTGCAGTCCGATTGGCGGTTGCACCTTCTGCGAACCCCGAAAGATCGTCTACATAGACGAGCTGGACCCGGAAGACAACGTCGAAAGAAGGTTGTCGAGAGCGGAAGAGGACTTGGGAGAGGACATGATTAGGCCCGAAGTGCAGTGGGCGGGCGACGGATACATAACCCTCACCATGTTTCTCCCCGAGACCGAGCGGATCGCCGAGTACGCCGCCTTGGAGATAGCGAAGCGCCTCAACTTGGAGAACCCTGAAGTCATCCACAAGGGCATAGGCCACCCCGCCGAAGGGACGCTGGTCGAGGTGAAGGCCGTGGTGCCCTTCGGCATCCGCCGCGATTCCCTGAAGATCCCCGAGAAGCCGGCCATCCTTTCGGCTGAGGAAATCAGGGAAGAAGTGCGGCGCATGCCGCTTAAGGTCGTGTGCGCCACCGTCGGCGAGGACGAGCACTCGGTGGGAATGCGGGAGATCATCGACATAAAGCACGGGGGAATCGAGGGCTTTGGCATTAAGGCCACCTACCTTGGGACTTCCGTGCCTATCGACAAGGTAGTCAACGCGGCGATTGAGGAAGATGCCGACGCCATCCTCATCTCCACCATCATCAGCCACGCCGATATCCACCGGAAGAACATGGAGCGGCTGGCGAAGCTTTGCGAGGAGAAGGGCGTCAGGAAGAAGTTCATACTGGTCGGCGGCGGCACCCAGGTCACCAACGACCTGGCGGTAGAGGCCGGCCTAGATGCAGGCTTCGGGCGCGGCACAAAGGGGATCGACGTAGCTTCGTTCCTTGTTAAGAAGCGGAGGGAGCTCCGGGCCCTTGGTGAACCCCGCGGCGCGGAGAGCCCTCAATGATGCCGGATGCGAAGTCAGGTATGAGACCGAACATGGGGCCGGGTGGGAGGCCCGGTATGAAATCGGATGAGAAGCCTGATGTTCTGGTCGCCGAGATCGGGAGCACCACCACCGTAGTGAACGCTTTCAGGCTCGGTGAGCATCCCGAGTTCCTCGGCCAGGGCCTGGCCCCTACCACCGTCGAGCGCGGTGACGTCATATTGGGCCTGGAGGCCGCATTGGAGGACCTCAGGCGTAACGCCCCGGGGTTACCCTCGGACCCTTCGGAATACCCCCTCATGCTGGCTGCTTCAAGCGCGGCAGGGGGGCTCTCCATGACCGTCCACGGCCTTGTCTACGAGATGACGGTAAGGGCCGCCAGAGAGGCTGCGTTGGGGGCCGGCGCAGTCGTCCGGTTCGTCACGGCAGGCGACATGACCGTATATGACCTGGAAGAGCTCCGGAGGATTGACCCTAAGATCATACTTCTTGCAGGCGGCGTTGATTACGGGGAGAGAGACACGGCCATAAGGAACGCTCGGCGCCTGGCAGAGACCGGCGTGAAGGCACCGGTGGTCTATGCGGGGAACATCGCCGCCAGGGCCGAAGTTGCAGATATCCTCGGCAAGGCGGGCATAAGGTTCTACATCGTGGACAACGTGTATCCCAGGGTCGACGAGCTGGTGGTGGAACCGGCCAGAAGGATTATCCAGGACGTGTTCGAAGAACACATCACGAAGGCTCCGGGCATGGATAACCTACGTGCGATGGTGAAGGGGACGGTAATGCCGACTCCGGGCGCCGTGATGGAGGCATGCAA
>CAZYFG010000013.1:15723-16789 GCA_964646835.1 uncultured Eubacteriales bacterium
CCGTCATCGGCGACCTCCTCTGCTTCGATGTCGGAGGCGCGACGACCGACGTCCACTCCGTGGCTACCGGGAGCCCCGAAATACAGGCCATTTTGGAAAGCCCTGAGCCGCTCGCCAAGAGGACAGTCGAGGGAGACCTGGGCATCCACAAGAACGCGGCCAACGTCTACTCGCTTGTGAAAGACCGGGCCGAGAGTGACTTGGGGTTCGACCCGTCGCCGCTCCTTGAGCGGTTGAGCGTCATACCCCGGACGAACGAAGAGGTTGCGCTGGTGAAATACCTGGCCGCCCAGGCCTGCAAGACGGCTCTCGCCAGGCACGCCGGCTCTCTCAAGTTTCTCTACGGGCCGTCCGGGAAGCAGACAGTGGCGTCGGGCAAGGACCTTACCAGCGTGAAAACTATAATCGGTACAGGGGGGCCGCTCACCCGGCTGCCCGGAGGCGAGGAGATGCTCAAGCCTCTCATCGGTCAAGGCCCAGGCCGGGAACTGTATCCCAAGGTCGCCGGCATTCTAATAGACAGGAACTACATCATGGCGGCATGCGGGGTTCTCTCCCGGCAGTTCCCCGATGAGGCGAGGGCAATCTTGATGGACGGATTGGAGGTCCGGCCGTGAAATACCCATCCATGTCCATTGACGTCGGCAAACTAAGGCATAATGCCGTGACGGTCTCGCGGCTCTTGGCCGCTCAAGGCCTAGGATTTGTTGGCGTGAACAAGGCGACGTGCGGTCACCCGGACGTCGCCAAGGCCATATTGGCAGGCGGTCCTCTGGCCCTGGCGGACTCCCGCGTGGAGAACCTTAGACGCCTCAGAGAGTGGGGGTTTGAAGGAGAGACTGTCCTCCTCCGGGCACCTTCTCCGTCCAGGTGCGCCGAGGCGGTGGAGGTTGCCGACACGAGCCTCGTCTCAGAAGTGTCCATCGCCGCTCCTCTCGGAGAGGCCGCGCGCAGGCACGGGAAGAGGCACAACGTGATTCTCATGGTGGATCTGGGCGACAGGCGAGAAGGGGTGCTCCCAGGTGATGCTCCTGAGACGGCCAGGCAAATGGCCTCCCTTCCCGGA
>CAZYFG010000013.1:16815-25190 GCA_964646835.1 uncultured Eubacteriales bacterium
TACGGGGCGGTCATCCCCACCCGGGAGAAGATGGAGATGCTGCTTGAGATCAAGAAGCGCGTCGAAGGAGCCGTGGGCTTCCCGCTGGAGCGGGTCTCGGGAGGCAACTCAGCCAACATGCCCCTCGTCATGAGAGGCGAGATGCCCCGGGGCATAACAGAACTCAGGCTCGGCGAGAGCGTGCTCCTGGGTACCGAAGCCGTGGAGAGGGCGCTTATCCCCGGTTGCCACAGGGACGCCTTTGCGGTACACGCCGAGGTCATCGAGGTCGTGAGAAAGCCTTCCTTGCCGTCAGGCAAGATCGGTCAGGACGCTTTCGGAGTCGTGCCTGTCTTCGTCGATAAGGGAGTCCGGCGGAGGGCCATCCTGGCCATTGGGAGGCAGGATGTGGACCCCGGCGGCCTTACACCGGTGGACGAAGGCGTGACCATCGTAGGGGCTTCCTCGGATCACATGATCTGCGATGTGGAAGATGCGGGTGAGCGCGTGAAAGTAGGTAGTGTGTTGTCCTTCGTCCCCGACTACAGCGCGCTCCTTAGGCTGTCGACTTCGCCTTATGTGGAAAAGGTGGTGACAGAGTCGTGAGATCCGGAGTCACTTTGGCGGGCCTCTCTCCCCATCCCCCGATAATCATTCCGGAGGTGGGACGGGGCGAAGAGCGCAACGCTTCCGCCACGATCCGTGCCATGGATACCCTAGGCAAAGAGTTCGCTACCGGCGACTACGATTCCCTGGTGGTGATCACCCCCCACGGGCTTGTGCTTCGAGACGCCGTCTCGATCCGGGGAGACCAGTCACTCGAAGGTGATTTTGGCAACTTCGGCGCGTGGTCTGTGTCTTTGGTCGTCAAGAACGACCTTGAGTTGGTGAGAGAGATAGCGGCGGTATCCAGGGAAGACGGGTTCACCACCGTTCTTCTGGACCGGCGGGCGGCGGATACCTACCGTGTGGAAAAGCGGCTGGACCACGGGGTCCTGGTTCCTCTCTATTACATGGTAAAGCACGGTTTCTCGAAACCCGTCGTGGTTGTGAACATAGGTTTCCTGCCTGTTCTGGACCTCTACCGCTACGGCACCGCCCTCGCGCGGGCGGCAAAGCGGCTTGGCAGGCGTATCGCGGTATTGGCGTCGGGGGACCTGTCGCACAGGCTGAAGCCGGACGCTCCCGCCGGATACAGCCCGAAAGGCAGGGTTTTCGACGAGAACCTTATTGGCTGTCTCCGGGACTTTGACCCCAAAGGGATACTGGGCATGCCCGAGGACCTTGCCCAAGAGGCCGGCGAATGCGGCCTGAGGCCGGTAGCCATGATGCTGGGATCCTTGGATGACCTAGAGGTCCGGAGCGAGGTGCTCTCGTACGAGGGCCCGTGGGGCGTGGGTTACGGGATAGCGCTCCTTCGTCGCGAAGGCCCAGGACCTTCTCGCCTTACAGAAATCCTGGAAGACCGGCAAGCGCGTCTTGACAAGGCCAGGGCCAACGAGTCTTTTCCTGTCCGATTGGCCAGGTCGACTGTCGAGCGTTACGTCCGCGAGCGAAAGAAGGTCGAACCGCCGGAGGACGTGCCTGAACCTTTCCGGCTTCCCGCGGGTGTTTTCGTGTCCATACACAAAGACGGCATGCTCCGAGGATGCATCGGGACCACGGGGCCAACTTGCTCTACTGCGGCCAGGGAGATAATCCAGAACGCCATTTCGGCTGCGACCCAAGACCCGAGATTCCGACCCGTGACCCCCGAGGAGCTGCCTTTCCTGGACTACTCCGTAGACGTGCTCTCCGAACCGGAGGAGGTTTCCGGGGAGGAGCACCTGGATCCAAAGGTCTACGGAGTCATTGTGGAGAGGGGTAGACGCAGGGGTCTCCTTCTCCCGGACCTACCCGGGATCAACACGGTCAGGGAGCAGGTGGATATCGCCAAGCAGAAGGCAGGCATAGGTCTCCGGGAGGAAGTAACGCTCTACAGGTTCACGGTGACAAGATATCATTGATCGCGCTACTCGCGCTTCTCGCCGTAGCGTGCCCGCCTTGGGAGTTTCAGGCCGGCACATGCGACGGTGATTGTGATGCGTTCGGGGGGCAATGAGGTGCCTGAGACACTTCAAGAAGCCAGGTTCTGGGACGCAATAGGCGACGGCAAGGTGAGGTGCCGCCTCTGTCCCCACTCGTGCGTCATCTTGCCGGGCAAGACGAGTCTTTGCCGGGTGAGGGAGAACCGGGAAGGGACCCTGTATGCGCTGAACTACAACTTGGCTACTTCGCTTGCCCTGGACCCGGTCGAAAAGAAGCCCCTCTACCACGTGCACCCCGGCGGGTATCTCCTTTCGGTGGGCACCTTTGGATGCAATTTCGCGTGCCGGTTCTGCCAGAACTGGCACATCTCTCAAGAGCGGCCCCGGACAGCCGACATTTCCGCGGACGGACTCGTGAAGACCGCCCTCAGGGAAAAGGCCGGATACCCCTCTCTCGTAGGCATTGCCTACACCTACAACGAGCCGACGGTGTGGATTGAGTTTGTGTTGGAAGCCGCTTCTCGCGCCAAGGAAGAGGGCCTGGTCAATGCCCTCGTGACCAACGGTTACATATCCAAAGAGGCGCTCAACGAGGTCCTGCCCTTTGTAGACGCGCTCAACATTGACGTCAAGGCCTGGGACGAGGACTTCTACCGGAGGCTCATCCGTGGTCGGCTGAAGCCCGTCCTGGAAACGGTAGAGGAATCGCTGAAGGAAGCGTGGGTGGAAGTCACCTATCTTGTCGTCCCGGGCGAAAACGACGCTGAAAAAGACGTCGAGGCCCTGGCCCGGCACCTTTCATCGCTCTCACCCTCGCTACCCTTGCACCTATCCAGGTACTTCCCGAACTACCGCATGGGAGGCGGCCCAACTCCCCTTGAAAAGCTGGAGCGCCTCAAGGACGTAGCAGGGGAGCACCTTCACCATGTCTACATCGGAAATGCGGTAAAGCCGGGGTACGCGGATACGGCCTGTCCCCAATGCGGCGCTATCCTCCTTAAGCGTGACGGTCTCGCTCTGGAAAGGGCTTTCCTCACTCCGGACGGCAAATGTCGGGAATGCGGGCGACCCCTTGAGATGCTCGGACGTGTTTGGCTGTAAGGCCCTCCGGTTACGGGGAACATCCGGCGCCGTCTGGACCCACGCTCGACCTTCAGTCCATCCTTGATATGCGTTTCACCAGAGACCTGAACAGGTTGGGGTAGGGGCCAAGGTAGTACCTAAGGTCCAGCCTCTCGGTGTATTTGTGGGCATCCCGCCCTGACGCGCCTATGTTCACTACGGGGATGTCAAGCTTGAGGAGCGTCTCCAGGGGCAGGTCGTACACTTCTCCCCACCCTGGGGTGTTGCCGGCAAGGGGCAGGAGGTCGCCTTCTTCACCCTGGAACCCCATGTAGCTCAGGTCGCTTATGGCCTCGAAGTGCTCGCGGATCGCCAGTGTCTCGCCGTAGCTCGACGCAGCTTCGGAAATGAGCCCCTGGATGGCTTCCATGAGCGCCAGTTCTCTGGGGGACTTCCGCATGTTGCTGCGGTGCGGGTAGTAGGGCGGCAGAAACCCCACGATGATGGCGGGATCTTTGTCGGGGTAGAACTTGAGGACTTGGCCCACCACTTTGATCGACTTGAGCCTGTCGTCCATCTCCCGTGGGAGTCCTCTGACGAAAGCCCTCAAGTGGTCGTCGAGAGAGGCTCCTGACTTGGCCATATGACGCCTAACGCTCTCTACGACTTCCTCATAGGTGAGGACCTTGGGCTGCCACCGGACGCTTGCTTTCTCGGGCGTTCCGGACGTCTCTTCGGAAAACCTATGGGCGCTCTCCTTAAGCCGCTGAACGGCGAGTTCGAATGCTTTGTGGGCGACATCTTTCATCATTTGAAGCGCTTTCGCCGGGGTCTTCTCGACGGTCAGCACATTGAAACCGACGACGACCTGGGCAGGCAGAGTGACCGAGTAGACCTCTCTCAGGTCACGGTGCCACAGGGCGGCCGGAGGAGGATAGGCTTCCGAGCCTGCCCGCTCTATCCAGTCGGGAGACGCTTCGAGCAACATGCTTACCGAAGACGCCAGCAAGTTGGCGTTCAGCCCCTCGTAGTAGGAGCCTACGTGGCTTTCGCGTCCCACGCAGTAGAACATGGGCATGAGCTTTCCGATGGTGCCGACCGATATGAACCTCGTGGAGTCACCGTGATACCTCTCGGCGACTCCTTCCGTGTTCACGCACGCGATGAAATCCAGCCCCTCATCTTCTTGGAGCCTCTCCAGGTGCTTAAGGGCAGATATCATCCCCGCCGATCGGTTTTCCTCGTCGCCGACCAGCAGGATTGCGATGTTGGCTTCCAGGTCCCCGGGGCTCTCGGCGCACTCCCGGATGAACTCGAGCTCCAGGGCTACGCCGCACTTCATGTCGAAGACCCCTCGCCCAAAGAGATAGTGGCCGGAGTCTAGGTCTTCCATGGCTTCGGCGGGCAGGGTGAGTTTGGACAGCGCTCGGGCGTAGGCGGGAGGGTCAAAGGCGAGGTCGGCCAGGTCCCGTGCCTCGGCGGTGTCGACTACGTCAATGTGTCCCAAGAGGAGGACCGTCTTTGGTGTCGCCTTGGGCGAACGCACCATCGCGAAGACGCTCTGGCGTCCGTAGGGGTCATCCGGGATCGGCAGTAGACGGAGGTCCTCTTCATTTTCTTTGAAATACGGTAGGGAGGCGAGTTTATCATGGATGGTCTCTGCTATCCGGCGTTCCTCTTTGCTTGGGGATACGCTCGGAATCCTCACGAGCTCCAGTAGAAGGCTGTAGAGTCTATCGGCTTTCACTTGCGAGCCCTCCTTGCCGTTTCCGTTCTAGTTCTGCCCCCTTATGCATTTCTGCATAATTCCCTCCGGCTCCTTTAGGGTAGAGGAAGGATGTTCCACCTCTATGCACGAATGAATAAGTTGGATCGCGCCGCCTCACGAATGATGAAAGGCTCGGCGGCGCATGACAAGAACGTGACCGGGGAGTAGGTGGCTTAGAATCCGGGAACGAGAAAGGGGCATCCGCAGAGTGGCAAAGAAGAAAGTACTCATCATGGGCGCTGCTGGGCGTGATTTCCACAACTTCAATACCGTGTACCGCCAAAACGCCGATTACCAAGTGGTCGCATTCACCGCGACTCAGATCCCCGATATAGAGGGCCGCACCTACCCTCCGTCGTTGGCGGGCCCGCTGTACCCAGAGGGGATCCCCATACATTCGGAAGACGAGCTTACCGAGCTCATAAAGAAACACCAGATTGACGAAGTGGTGTTCTCGTACAGCGATATCAACCATGTGAATGTCATGCACAAGGCCTCTATTGTGATCGCCGCGGGAGCAGACTTCAAGTTCCTGGGCTATGAGTCCACCGCCCTCAAGTCCAAGAAACCTGTCATCTCCATATGCGCCGTGCGGACCGGCGTCGGCAAGAGCCAGACGACCCGGCGGGTCTCGGAGATCCTGAGGGCCGCAGGCAAGAAGGTTGCGGCCGTGCGCCATCCCATGCCCTACGGGGACCTGGCGGAACAGGTCTGGCAGAGGTTCGCCACTTACGAAGACCTTGACATCCACAAGTGCACCATCGAGGAGCGGGAGGAGTACGAGCCCCACATCGACAGGGGTGTCATCGTCTACGCCGGGGTGGATTACGGCGAGATATTGAGAAGGGCAGAGGAAGAAGTGGACATCATCCTGTGGGACGGGGGCAACAACGACATACCGTTCTACAAGAGCGACTGCAAGATAGTCCTGGTTGACCCGCACAGGCCGGGCCACGAGATCATGTACCACCCCGGAGAGGCCGCCATGAGACAGGCGGACATCATCGTCATCAACAAGATAGATACAGCGAGCCCCGAGGGTATCGAAGTGGTTCGCAACAACGTGCGGAAGGCCAACCCCAAGGCGATCGTGGTGGACGCCGCGTCGCCGGTCTTCCCCGAGCGGCCCACCGAGATTGCGGGCAAGAGGGTCCTTGTCATCGAGGACGGCCCGACGCTCACGCACGGCGAGATGAAATACGGGGCCGGCGTGATGGCCGCCCGTAAGAACGGCGCCGCCGAGCTGGTCGATCCCAGGCCTTGGGCCGTGGGTTCCATAGCCAAGACCTTCGAGAAATACCCGCACATCGGTCCCCTGCTTCCTGCGATGGGGTATTCGCCGAAACAGGTCAAGGAGCTGGAGGAGACGGTTCGGGCCGTGGACTGCGACCTGGTGTTGGTCGCGACACCTATAGACATCCGCAGGATCATGAAGGTCGACAAGCCGTCTATGAGGGTCCGCTACGAACTGCAGGAGATCGGCACTCCCAATCTGACCGATGCCATCAAGATGGTGGGAGGCATTCTCTAAGTAGTCCAAGTCTTGGCGCCGTGCTTGAACGGCGGCGAGAGATCAGGTGGGGTCCGTTCCGGGCCCCACCTTTTTGCGTTCCGGGCAGATCGGGCTTCCCTCTCTCGATTTTCTTACAGCGAATAGGGGCAGCATAGAGAACGCAACACTACCTTGGGCGACAAAACGCCTGCCGTCAGACAGAAAGGGAGGCCCGCTCAATAGTGACGACTGCACAGATCCTGTACCTCATTGCTTTCTCTGTGTATCTCATCTTTTTCATCCTCTTTTCCAGGTTCTTCGTCTGGAAGGCCTATAGCGGCCGGAAATACTGGAATCGCAGGTGCGTCCTCAGGGTTCCGGACCTCCTGGAGACGGCGGAACGCTTAGGGAAATCGCTTCCTTTCATAAGCATCCTTGTTCCGGCGAGGAATGAGTCGTTGGTCATTGAGAACACCATCAATCATCTCGTAACTCTCAATTATCCAAGCGACTCCTTTGAGGTCCTGGTCGTGACAGACGAGAAAGAAGCGATTCAGGCGAAAAAGGAGCGCCGGCTGATCGCCCGGGTGTCTCAGGACATCTTGGGCGGCACCGGTCACAGGGAAAGCGTACCCCATGAGATTGAGGCAGCCGTCAGGGCCGTCGTTCTCTCTTGCCTTTCCGAATACGCCTTGAGAGAGTACCTGTCCAAAGGCTTTCAGAAGACCTATTCGGTCGGGACCCCGGAACTCACGGCCATTCCGGCAGCCGAAAGGCACCGGATCGTCAGGGACATATGCGCCGCCATTCTAGGTGCGGTGGGGACTCCGCCAAAGGCCAGACTGCAGGGCATTATCCGAAAGACGTGCCCGTGGCTTTCCAGGCTTGATCAGGACAGGGTCTATCCGGCCTGCCTAGCGGTGGCCGTGCCCGTCTTGGCGGCTTTCGCCGAGCTCTACGACGGGGACTCGAGACGCCTCCTGAAGAAGGCCATACAGCACACGGTTCGCGCCAGCCATGAGCTCACGCAGGACATTGTCTGGCAGATGAGTGATTTCATCGCGAAGCGCGTATCCAGATCGGTTAGGAAAGCGGCCTTGACCGGGGAACTGGCAGACAAGGTGCGGTTTTGCCTGGGTGATCTGTACCCGACCACTCAGGAGGTCGTCGAGCGAGTAAGGGCCGAAAGGATCGCTTCAGGGCAACCGGTCAACGTCAAGCATGTGTCGGTGCCCCCTGACTTCGACGGGCTGCTCGGCGGCAAGAGATTGGGCCGGGAGGTCCCTTCGACCAAAGGGCGCGCCCTCAACTGGGGTATCAGTTTCGTTGATGAACGGACGGAACTCTGCGGGTTCTACGATGCCGAGAGTCGCCCCGACCGGGACGTTCTCCTATACGTCGGGTACCGGCGACTCATGGACCCGGTGGCGTCAAGGGTCCTTCAGGGACCGGTGTTCCAGGTGCGCAATTTCTATCAGATGACGCCGTTTTGCAGGATCGCGGCCCTGTACCAGGCGGTAGCTCACGACTGGTACCTACCCTGGCTGTTCCGAACCCTTCCTTTTGTCGGAGGGACCAACGTGTTTGTCGAGCGCAGCCTCCTTTGCGAAGTGGGCGGGTGGGACTGCACCGTACTTACGGAGGATTTGGAGTTTGGGGCCAGGGCATACCTCATGCGGGAGGCTTGGCCCGAGTACCTGCCCTACGCATCTTCCGAGCAGACCCCGGCGACGTTCCGCGCGTTCTTCCGTCAACGCTTGAGGTGGGGCACAGGCCACTTGCAGGTCGTTGAGAAGGTCGGGCGCGACCTCACCGCGGAACCGGGTAAGCGACGGAGGCTCTGGCGGAACCTCATCATCAAGGGACAACTGGAGTGGATTGCGTACCAAATCGCTACCTTTGTGCCTCCCACGGCCATGGTCCTCCATTACAACAACCTGCTTGACCCTAAAGCCGTGCCTCCCGCGTACCAGTGGATGCTCCAGGGTTTTTCCCTCATATACCTCACCTTCACGGTATACGCGTTCAAGCGGTACAGCGGCTTCCT
>CAZYFG010000014.1:0-318 GCA_964646835.1 uncultured Eubacteriales bacterium
GCAGGGCAAGTTCCGTTCCCTGGCGCCCGACGGATTCGAAGGTGCGCCATGGGCCGATCCTCCCCTTGTATCATCTGGGCTGCACCTCCTAGAGAGGGCTAGAGAGGCGCTGGCGGCTTTCTCGGGCACTTCCGGTGACCATGTCGCCCTTGTGGAGGCTTCCTACGGCGACGAGCGCAAGGGGCCGTTCCTCCTGCGCCGCTCCGTCTGGCCGGCCCGGGAGGCCGTGAAGGCCATTTCGACGAGCCTTGCTGCTCCGATTCTCCTTTCCGACATCGCTTCCCATGCGGGGGCGACTCAAGGAGGACGCCGCATGTT
>CAZYFG010000014.1:328-3565 GCA_964646835.1 uncultured Eubacteriales bacterium
CGGCATGGACCTCCCGGGAGTAGAGGTCTGGGGCGACTCGGCCAAGGTAGAGCCCGCTGCCGACCTCTTACTTGCCACTGCCGACGTGAAGGGCCCCGCGTCGGGCCCCGCATTCACTGACTACGCTTCGTCGCTGATTTTCGACCTCGCGTCGCGCCAGAGGAAAGGTCTTCTCGTCCTACTTCCGTCAAGGGCTCTTATCAGGGATGTCTACGCGAGACTGGCAGAGCGCCTGGAAGAGGAGGGCATTGTCGTCTACGCGCAGGGAGTGGACGGCGGCAGGAGGGTAGTGGAGCACCTTCAGGACGACGACTCGGTGGTTCTGGCCTTGGCCGCCTTTCACGGCGAGGATGAACCCGTTCCCACTTGCCTCTTGGTAATGAAGGTCCCGTTTCCGCCTCCAAATCCACTCGACGATGTGAGGCGGAGAGAGATATCCCGCGCAGGAGGGGACCCGTTTGTCGAGGTGAGCGTCAGGCCTGCTTCTCTACAGGTGCGGTCCTACGCAGCCAGGATGCTCGGCGCAGGGGGGAAGCGCGCCATCGTCTTGGCCGACCCGAGACTGGCGCCGGGCCAGTCCGGTTGGAGAGACGAGTTTTTCAAGGCGTTCGATGACCTGACGCGGGAGTCGGGTCCGGTTGAGTACCTGGTGAACAGGGTCACCCGGCACCTTTCAGGGAATCCTTGATCCGATTGAAAAACGAAACCGGGGCGGAAGGAACAACATGAGACTCCTTATTACTAACGACGACGGGATAAACGCACAGGGTCTTAGGACCCTCGTGGAGCGCGCCCAAGAGTGTCCGGGTATTTCGGTGACGGTAGTCGCTCCCGACCGGGAGCGGAGCGCCACCGGGCATGCCATCAGCATCCACCAACCGATAGACCTCCGGGAGGTCGAGTTCGGAATCGCGGGCGCCCGGGTCTTCACGACCAGTGGAACGCCCGCCGATTGCGTCAAACTGGCCATCCAAGGGGTGTTGGAGGAGAGACCCGACTTCCTCATCTCGGGCATCAACCGGGGCCCGAACCTGGGGACGGACGTGTTCTACTCGGGCACGGTATCTGCGGCTCTCGAGGGGGCCCTCTTGGGGGTGAAGTCCATGGCCGTGTCCCTCACCGCCTTCGAGAACCTGGACTACACGGCCGCGGCCGACTTCGCCATAGAGCAGGCGCTCGCTGCCGTCTCCGACCCTTCCTGGCCGCTCCTGGTCACTGTCAACGTGCCCGCAGTGCCAAAGGAGAGCATCGCGGGAGTGGCCATCACCCGGCTCGGCGTCCAGGCCTATAAGGATGCGCTGAGGAGAAGGGAGGACCCCCGCGGCCGGTGCTGGTACTGGCTTTCCGGCGTGCTTGTGGAGAGCGAAGTGACCGACGACACCGATACTTGCGCGATAAAGAGAAACCTGATCTCGGTTACGCCTCTGAGGGTTGACCTCACCGATACCCGGGGCATTCAAACCCTGGCCCGGTGCTCCTTGAGGTGGCCTCCGGACGAGGCATGAAAGGCTCGCCTTCCTACATATAGAAGCACCAGGAGGTGGGCATTATGGTGAGTCCTCCCGGAAGGCGCTCCGGCGGCCGGTGGTCTTCCAGGAAAAGGATGGAAGAAGGGTTTTCGCTGCGCGTAGCGGGCGGAGGCATTGCTTGGGCGGTCGGTCTGGCAGTGATCCTTGCCCTCGTTGCTTCGGGAGTCGTATACGTCACGAGCCTTGACGAGAGGATCCTTTCATGGGTCGTCGACGTAGGGAGCTTCATCATCCTGGGGCTCAGTGCGTTTGTCACCGCGAGAAGGCAAGCAGGTTACGGCCTCGTCTACGGCCTGGCCATCGGAGGCGGCTACTCGGTCATCACTCTGGTGGTCGGCGCGCTGTTCTTCCCTCCGGTGCCCGGTTTCGGGGTATTCCTAAAGAGGCTCGGTTTTTCCTTGCTGGCCGGGGCCATAGGCGGCATCCTCGGCGTCAACTCATAGCGGGCGTTTCTGGTATAAACTCCCTGACCTGAGAGGAAACCTAGAAGGACGAACCCTCTGGGGAGGTCCTATTATTGGTTTTCTCTCGTAGACGTTGCTTTCCGGCGGTTCTCTTCACGTTGGCGCTTCTCATAGTCCTCCTGGGGCACGTGGTGCTCCGCGTCCCTCAGTCTGCAGTTGCCGGCGCCGGTGATCTCGAGTCCTTCTTCGCTTTCACCGGCCTCATCCGGCCGGGCGAGAGAGGCGATAGGGTGAGACTCCTGCAGGAAGCCTTGCGGGCGTGTGGGTACGACCTAACCGCCGACGGGATCTTTGGACCTCTCACTGAGTCCGCCTTAAAGGAGTTTCAGAGAAAAAGCGGGCTTTACGCGGACGGCATTGCAGGGCCAGCGACCATAAGGGAACTGTCAAGGCTCTACTACAGGGCAAATCCACCCGACAAGCACGTCGTGAAATCCGGCGAGACCCTATCAACCATCGCCGGACGGTACGGCGTCAGCGTTGAGGACCTGGTCAGGATCAATGGGCTTAGGAACCCTGACATGGTGTACGCGGGAGAAGTGCTGTCCATTAAGGCCCTCAAAGAACCTCCGGCTCCTCCGGCCCAGGAAACCCCCGAGGAACCGCCTGAGTTGCCTCCCGAACCGCCGGTATTCCCGCCGCCCGACCGCCGCGTTTGCCTTACCTTCGACGATGGTCCCGACCTCAGCACGACCCGGCCCATCCTGGCCATATTGCGCCAGTACGGCGTCAAGGCCACGTTCTTTCTCATCGGAGAACGGGTGCTGCGCCACCCGGAACTCGCCGAGGAGATCGCCCGGGAAGGCCACGTCATCGGCGTCCACGGGTTCGAGCACAAGGCGCTGGCAGGCCTTAGCGCTTCCCAAGTGAGGCGGGACCTGGAAGAAGCCCGCGACGCCGTCGTCCGGGTCACCGGCGTGACTCCCTACCTGTACCGGCCGCCTCTGGGGGCATTGGACCATACCCAAGTCTCTGAAGCCACGAAACTCGGCATGCGGGTCACCATGTGGACCAACATTGGAGGGGCGGACCTGGGGGCCGCCTCGGCCGAGGAAGTCACGGCGCGCACCGTGTCCGCCGCCAATGACGGGGGCATCATCATGCTGCATGAGGGGCTCCAGCACACGGTGGAGGCGCTGCCTTCCCTCATCGAAGCCCTGGCCCGCCTCGGCTACGGCTTCCAGAACCCCAGCCCGTAGACCCCAGTAGACCCCTAGCCCGGAAAACTTCGCCTGTGAAACTTA
>CAZYFG010000014.1:3621-9666 GCA_964646835.1 uncultured Eubacteriales bacterium
GGGCCCTTACTGCACTTGCCCCGGGGCGATGATGTCCTTCACGACCTGGTCGGAGCCCTTCACAAGCTGCTGCATCTCGTTTATGGCCATGCTCTGGAACATGGCGTTCTGAGCGTCCGCCATGGCCGAAACGGCTTGCTGGAGGGACATGGCCACCTGGCGGTCGGCCTTGGCTTGCTGCATCGCCAATTGCGCGCTCAGTTGGGAGATGAGCTCTGACGCCTGAGTCGAATTGCTCCTTAAGGCCTCGTTTCCTTGAGAGACTATTGCAGACAGCTGCTGCGTGATGGCGAAGATGGTGTCGATGCACTGCGAATCGGCTACGTGGGTGGAGGCTTTGGACAGGCAGTTCTGCAGGTTCTGCTCGGTGGCCATCTGCTCCGCCCGGACGCTGTTCTGGACCTGGCTGAGCGCCTCCTCAATCTTCTCGGCGGGAGTGGTGGGAGCGCCTGCCCCCGGAGGTTTGAATGAACGTCTCAGTTCCTCCGCCACGTGGGACGCCGGGTTTTTGTCGGTTCTTCCTTCGAGCGCGTAGTCTTCGTTCTTGGGCATCTGGAGAGTCCCCTTTCCTTCCTGTACCGTCTGCTTGATCAAGGCTCTGAGCAGGACATGAAGGCTACCAACACGATGTCCCGTGAGGTCCTTCGCCACCTAGTGTGCCCCAAAGGAAAAGTGCGGACACACGGCGAATGGACGGGCGGAAGGAGGTCGAGAAATGTCGAGGTTTCTGCGCGTGGGTTTCCTTTCCGACAGGATCGGGGACATAATCGAGGCTTCCTTGCTCCTTCTGGAGCAAATCGGAGACCGCGACGACCGGGCTTCGGAGATGGTCAAGGACATACTCGCCATGGCCACGGATATGAGGGACTTCCTTGCCAGGTGGAGTTCTGAGCCCATCATCTATACCGGAAGGGGCACGACAGACGAGGTCATCAGCATGCTGGATTCGCTCCTCACCGAGGCCAATCAGCGCAGAGAGGCCGCTCCTTCGCATTTGCCCCGCGCCTGAGACCGGGTGTACACTGGAATGCAGGGGGAGATGGTCCAGATGCCCATATTCGAGTACAAGTGCAAGAGCTGCGGAGGGAGATTCGAGTTCTACCTGAGGGGGAGCGAAGTCCCCACTTGTCCTCATTGCGGCTCTGAAAACCTTACTAAGCTTCTCTCCACGTTCGCCGCGCATGTCAAGGGCGCTTCTTCCGGGCCAGGGACCTCAAGCGGATCATCGTGCGCCGGCTGTTCCGGCGGCCACTGCTCTACGTGCAAGTGACGAGGGGCAAGATGGAGCGGAGGTGCGCCTCGTTGGACGCTCTCGGAAGTCTCAAAGGGGAAGTCCTGAAGACCGCCAAGGCCGGCTACAGGGAGGGGCTCTTCGCGGGCACTAGCGGCAACTTGAGCGCGCGCGACCCCGGTTCAGGCTTGATAGTCATCACGCCGACCTCGCTGCCCTACGACTCGATGACCTCCGCAGACCTGGTGGTCATGGACGGAGACGGGCGTGTCGTGGAAGGGAACCGGAAGCCCTCTTCCGAGTGGCGCATGCACCTCAGGATGTACAAGGGGAGGGAGGATGTCCTCGCGGTCTTCCACACCCACTCTCCGTATGCCACGTCCTTTGCCGTATTGAGAAAGCCGATCCCGCCTGTGCTCACCGAGATGATACCGTTCATCGGGGGAGATATCCCGGTGGCCGAGTTCGCCCTGCCCGGTTCACCTGAACTGGGCGCCAGTGCTCTGAGGGCGTTGGAGAGCCGCAACGCTTGTCTCCTTGCCAACCACGGCGTCGTCGCCGTCGGCGCGTCCGTGGAGGAGGCCCACCGAGGAAGCCGTACTCGCCATGAGGAATGGCTCACCGGCCCGCCGAAAGGGCGGGTGAGACCTCCCTTTCGTCATATCTCCCGCCATTCAAGGGTAGATTCTTGATGGGATTGAAAGTAATCTCAAACCTCTGCCGGGCGACCGACGTATTAGTTTCTGCTTAGGACAACTGGGAAGGGGGATGCGCGTTGTCGAAGGACCTCTGGTCGAAAATCGGCCACACCATAAGGACGGGCGCGGAAACACTTGTTCAGGAGACCAAGGAACTCACGAAGGTCGGCAAACTGAAGGTTGAACTCATGTCTCTGGAGAATGAGCGCGGCCGCAAGCTCGAAGAGGTAGGCCGGAAAGCCTACGCGTTGTACAGGATCGGTACGGCGTTCCCACCTGAACTCGCTCAAAGCTTCGCGGCCGTAGACGAGACGGAGAAACGCATCGAGGAGAAGAACCGGGAGATCGAGGCCTTGAAGGCCGAGGCCGAAGCCAAGGAGAAGGCCGAGGCTGAGAAGGCCGCCGAGAAGGCAGCCCAGGCCAAGGCGTTTTGCTCCCAGTGCGGCTCCACGCTCCGGCCGGGCGACGTCTTCTGTTCTCAGTGCGGGACCAGAGTTCAATAGGGTGCGGACCCAGGCAACAACGCATGAGGGCGGGCCTCCCGGCCCGCTTTCAACTTTCCAGGCTGTCCCGCGGCCAAGAGGTATGTAATAGTGAGATGTTGAACACTTAGCGGGAACGATCTTGAAGAGGAGGTTTCTTAGGTGGCATCTATCCTTGACGGCAAGGCCGTCGCAGCTTCCATCAGGGAAGAGGTAAGAGCCGAGGTTGCGGCGCTCAAAGAAAAGGGCATCTCGCCCAAACTGGCGGTCGTCCTGGTAGGAGACGACCCTGCTTCGGTCCTCTACGCCAGATCGAAGGAACGGGCCTGCAAGAACTCAGGCATAGAGTTCGAACTACATAAGCTCTCCGAGTCCGCTTCAGAAGGAGAACTCCTGGCCAAACTGGGCGAGCTCTCGAACGACCCAGCGGTTCACGGGATTATGGTGGAGCTTCCTCTCCCCAAACATATCAACAAAGAGCGGGTCATGATGGCAGTGCATCCTGACAAAGACGTGGACGGACTAAGCCCCATAAACAGGGGCCGCATGTTCACCGTGAGGGACGGACTCTTCCCGGTCACCCCGCAAAGCTGCATTGAGATCATGAAGCGCCAGGGCATAGCCCTCGAGGGGAAGAACGTCTGCCTTATCGGCCGCGGAGACACGGTGGGGAAGCCCCTCATCTTCCTCCTGCTCAACGAGAACGCGACGGTCACCGTCTGTCACACGAGGACCAAGGATCTGAAGAAACACACTCTTCCGGCCGACATCATCGTCGCCGCAGCAGGTAGAGCGGGCTTGGTGACAGCGGATATGGTGAGCCCGGGCACAGTTGTGGTCGACGCGGGCATCAACGAGGTCGACGGAAAGACCGTGGGAGACGTGGACTTTGACGCCGTCTCAGCGGTCGCCGGCGCCATCACCCCGGTTCCCGGCGGAGTGGGCAGCCTCACCACCGCCCTAATCCAGAAGAACATCCTGAAGGCCGTGGGTCTCCAGGGACTGGGCAAGTAGCTTCGAAAGGAGAAGTAGCATGAGCGATCTGTTCTCCCAGAGTCTCCGGGATGTGCTCAAGGTCTCCGCGTCCAGCGAGCCGGTACCCGGAGGCGGCAGCATTGCCGCCATCACCGCGGCCTTCGCCGCGTCAATGGCCGCTATGGTATGCAACCTCACCATCGGCAAGAAGAAGTACAGGGATGTTGAGGAACAGGTAACCCGGATCCGGGATCGCGCCATGGCCCTCATGAACCGGGCCGAGGAACTGGTCCAGGCGGATATGACGGTATTCGGTCGCTTCATGGAGTGCTACAAGATGCCCTCCGGCACCGACGAGGAGAAGGAGCGGCGCGAGCACCTCATCCAGGAAGCCCTGAAAGGCGCGACCAATGCTCCCCTCGATATAGCTCGCGCGGCCCTAACCATCCTTGAACTGGTCGACGAACTGGCTCCCATCGGCAGCCAGATGGCCATCAGCGACGCCGGAGTCGCCGCTTATCTTGCCGATGCCGCCGTCCACGCGGCCCTTCTGAACGTGGACATCAACGTTCCTCTCATCAAAGACCGTGCTTTCGCGGACGAAGCCCTGAAACACAAAAACGGCCTGCTTGAACAGGCCGCTGTGTTGAAGGAGAGAGCGGCGGCTACGGTTTCTCGTCGGCTTCAGGGTTCCTGACCCTAGGTCTCCGTCGGGGGCGGGGCTCTTTCTGGGCTTCCGCTCCCTCGGTCTCCGGTTCCTGGGCCCTCGCGCTGAACGGACCGAAGAACCGGCCGCGCCTCACGTTTCTGGGCATCCTCTGCGACCCGGTGTAGATGTCATATACGTGGCTGTGGTTGTCGTCTACGGTTGTGGTGCCCTGCAGGCGGTGGACGTGACCCATCATCACGGGGATCATAACGCTTGAGACTCCGTTCATGCGGTGGACGTGATTCTCTGCGACCCGGGTCATGTTTGCGTATTCGTGTACGTGGCCACCTGCCACCACGGTCTGGACGTTCGTGGAACCGGTGAACGTATGGAAATGGCCTCTGTCAACGGATGTTCTGCCGTAGTAGTCGTGGACGTGCTGCCCGCCGGCTTGTCGGGCCGTCACCTCGTTTTTCTCTTCCACGCCATGCGCCTCCTCGTATACCGCTTCGAAAGATAATATGACTACCGCACGGCATGTGTGAGGGAAGAAGAGGCCTCCATATCCCCCTATCCTGTGGAAGAAAGCTGTCCTGGCGCCCGGCTCCCTACAAAGGCAGCTTCTCGACTATCTCCTTCCAACTCAGTTTGGATTTCGCCCCGGTTAAGTCAACTCGCAGCCCGTACCTGTTTAGGACTATCTTCTGGATGTTCACTGACGACAGGTATCCGTGTGACAGGGCGACCAAGTCCAACTCGATAACGCTGTGGCCTGCGTACATGGCTCCCGGCACCGAGGCGATGAGGGGCCGGACCAAGAGCCACTTGGGCTTTATGGGTGGGGTCACCTTGACGAAGACCCTGGCCCCGGCATACGACTGGACTTCCACCCGGAACTTGACAGGCAGATTCAGCAGAAAAGCGGCCTTGACGGTAATCTCCAATCCAGTGTCTTTGAGCGCCACATCGGAGAGGTGAATGCCCTGAGGAAGCGGCAAGCTCATGAGAAGGGCGGAAACCTCCTGTGGAGCCAGCGACAGGGACAGGCCATCGATTTGCACGGGACCCCCTCCAGCGGTTCGTTCTTTACATAACGCTATGCCGTGAAAGGCGAGATTGCTACTGGCGCTACCTCTATATTGCCCGAAGTGGGGGAGAGATCCGCCGCACGCTGCGCCGGAAGGAACCTTCGAGAAGCCGGGAGAAGATATGAGGGGCGTTGTGGAAACGTTTTCAGAATCAGAGGGTCTCCGTGAAAACGTTTACAGGATTCTGTCGGCGGATCCCGAAAACGTTTTCATAAGTTTCCTGACGGTTTTCCGGAACGCAAGGTTAAAAGCTTCTCGAAAGGCCTGGGCGAAAGGGGAGGCGATATGAGCGACATAACCATCAAGGACGTAGCCCGAAAAGCGGGCGTCTCAATAGCGACGGTATCCAGGGTCATGAACGAGACCGGTTACGTGAAGGAGTCGACCCGCAAACGGGTTGAGGAAGCCGTTCTTGCCCTGGGTTACAGCCCCAACCCTTCGGCGCGGGTCCTTTCCGGCGGGACGAGCAAGGTGTCCCAGAGGAACGACATTCTGGTATTCGGGAGCCTCAACGTGGACTTCGTCATCCGAACTGACGTGAGACCTCTGCCTGGAGAGACCGTCAAGGGTAAGGATTTCACGGTGCACGCCGGGGGCAAGGGGGCGAATCAGGCTGTGGCGGCAAGCAAGGCCGGCGGGAGGGTGGCCATGGCCGGGCGCATGGGCGACGACGTCTTTTCGGGGGTGCTCACCCGGAGCCTCCTTGAGGCGGGCGTGAGGGGCGATCTCTTGAGGCGAGTTGCGGGAACCCCTACGGGAAGCGCCTTCATCACCGTAGACGGGAGCGGGGAAAACTCCATTATCGTGCTTGCCGGAGCCAACGGGCTTGTCGGGAGAGAAGACGTGGAGGGCCTGGTACCGGTCATGGATAGTTGTGCATTCCTGCTCCTTCAGCTGGAGATACCGCTGGACGCGGTCCTAT
>CAZYFG010000014.1:9676-10106 GCA_964646835.1 uncultured Eubacteriales bacterium
CCGCTCCACCGGCGGCGCTCCCTCCGGAGATCTTCCCGCTTCTTGACTACATCACTCCCAACCGCCACGAGGCGGCTTTCTTGACCGGCATTCAGGTGAGCGGCGTTGAATCGGCGCTGAGGGCCGCCAGGCAACTGGTATCCCAGGGAGTGAGGTGCGCCGTCGTCAAGCTCGGCGCCGAAGGGGTCGTCTATGCCACCGGGAATACGGCCGAACACGTACCGGGCTACACAGTGGACGTGGTGGATACCACCGCCGCAGGCGATGCTTTCTCCGGGGCTCTGGCGGCTTTCCTGAGTGAGGGCAGGACGCTGGCCGAATCGATTAGGTTTGCCAACGCCGCGGGGGCTCTCGCGGTCACAAAGGCCGGAGCCCAGCCCGCCATGGCTTGGCGGAGTGACATCGAGAGGTTTATCCGAGAAAGGGGAGG
>CAZYFG010000014.1:10136-12145 GCA_964646835.1 uncultured Eubacteriales bacterium
CATCCGGGCGGCACTCCTGGAGCACATGGGCAAGCGTATGGGCGAGGGTGCGGGACGGTTCCGGTCATCATCGACTGTGATCCGGGCAATGATGACGCCATTGCCTTGATGCTGGCCTTTGGCTCCGGCAAGTTGAAGGTCTTGGGAGTTACCACAGTGGCCGGAAACACGAGCGGGGAGAACGCCTACAGGAACGCTCTGGCTGTTCTATCGGTCATAGGCGTCGACGTACCCGTGGCGAGAGGCGCCGACGGGCCGATCCTGAGGCCGCTCGAGACTGCCCGGGAGGTTCACGGCGAGAGCGGCTTGGGAGGGTCCCATACCCCCGCGGTGAGGCTCAGGGGATCGGAACTCTCCGCAGTCGAGTTCCTGTCAAAGACCCTGCGTGAGTCCGAGGAGAAGGTGACTCTGGTACCTGTCGGTCCGCTCACGAACATCGCCATCGCATTCCTGGCGTTTCCCGACATCAAGAAGAAGGTCGAGCGGGTGGTCCTCATGGGCGGGGCAGCCGGAGAGGGCAACCGGACTCCGTCTTCTGAGTTCAACATCATGACCGATCCGGAAGCCGCCCGAGTGGTCTTCCAATCAGGCGTGCCCATCACCATGGTGGGACTTGACGTGACGCTCAAAGCGCTCATCTACCCTGAAGAAGTGGAGGCCATTCGCGGGAGCGGGAAGGTGGGGGCGTTCGCCGCAGGCCTCATGGAGTTCTACTCGCGGTTTTACAGGTCAAAGGGGTTCTCGGGAAACCCGGTCCACGACGCGCTCGCCGTAGCCGCGGTGTTTGACCCGGACGTAGTGAAGACAATGGATGCCTATGTTGATATTGAGACGCGCGGCGAGTTCACCTCAGGACGGACCGTGGTGGACTTCAGAGGGCTGACCGGCAAACCTCCCAATGCGCAAGTGGCCGTCAGCGTGGACAGGGACCGCTTCGTGACCCATATCAAGAATGCTATTTCGGCTTTGGATTCCAGCGCGTGAAGCCCTCACGGTATGTGAATCCCTCATGTTACACTAGCCCTACAGGGTGAGCGCCCGAGAAGCATCGGCCCACCACTCGACATAAGATCTCAGTGAGATGAGCATCTCAGCCACCGGCGCCCAGCCAAAGCCGGGGGTGGTGGGCCCTTTGGGGTTGGGCTCATGGAAGTGTGGTGAGGTTCGTTGGGCTGGCTTGGCCGCATGGTTCACCGGGTAAAGAGCTTCATGGGACTGGAACCAAGGGTTATCCATCGTTCCCAGTGGCCTGAGAGACGCGAACCCGTTAAGCGGGAAGACCCCCGGAGGACGGGTCCTCTTCCGCCGAAGCCTAGCCCTTTTCCCTCAAGGCACGGCCGCAAGGGAGACATCTGCCCAGCAACACACGATGAGGCCAGCGTCACGGTCGGCCGCTTGACAATGGCGATTAGGTCGTCCAGCCACCTTGACGTCCCCTACGAACTCACCGTGGTGGTCCCGAGAGTCGAGATCACCGAGCGTTACGTGGACGGGAGACTCGCCGAGGTCACGTCGACCTACTCCAGCGTGACCATAGCCCGATCGCCCAGATTTGAGGGCAGCCAGGGCTCCAGGTGAGCCTCCCGGGTTCGACCGCGCCGTTCGCCAACCGGGCTATTTGGGAAACTTCACCGCCGTAAGGTAACCCTGCGAATCAGCAAACAGCACAAGGGTGCCTGATGGGAGCCGGGCGATTAGGGGAGACACGAAGAGCGACGCATCGCTTACCTTGAAATCGGTCTGCGCCTCGTGGGTGAGGAAGGTCACCACGCCCCTGTATCCGCCCGAAACGTATTCGGGTCCGGGACCGGGCGGGGCCAGGAAGAGAGTGCTGCCCGCATCCATCCTCCAAAGGGGAGTCCCGTCCAGTCGTGAGAAAGCGTAGACGTTGCCGTTGGCTCCGGGGATGACCAGTTCGCCCGACTTCGAGATGGACGGCGAAAGGAGCGTTGCGGGCCACCTCGTGCTCCAGACGACGTCACCCGAGTAGAGGTCGTAGGCTGCCAGAA
>CAZYFG010000014.1:12214-14523 GCA_964646835.1 uncultured Eubacteriales bacterium
CCTGTCCCGTTCTGAGCGTCCACCGAGTAGAGGTAACCGTCCCAGGCTCCAAACACGACCCGGCCGTCCGCGATCCGAGGGGCGCAGACGATGGCTCCGGTGGCTTCGTACTCCCAGTTCTTTGCCCCGGTGATGGCGTTCAGGCTGTAGAGTTCACCAGAGGATGAGCCCAGGATGACCGACGGCTTGCCTGAGACAACCGTCAGGGCAGGTGGAGCGGAGAAGCCAGCCGGGTCCACGGACATCCGCCAGATGCCGGTCCCGCGACCTATGTCAACGCAGTGGACGTCGCCTCTGGCGGTACCGAAATAGAGCCGGCCTCCGTCAATGACGCCCCCGCCCCAGGGAGAGCCCGGGCTGTACTCCCAGACCGGCAGGCCGGATTCGATATCAAGGAGTCTTACCTTGCCGTCCCTGGTACCGACCACGACCCGGCTGCCGCCTGCGGGAAGGAGTTCGCCCACCACGGCGCTCCCAAGGTTCTGCCGCCATCGAACGAGGTCGCCGGCGCCCTTTCCGAACTCACTCGAAGCATAGAAGGGCCCGCACGCGGTTTGGACCTTGGCCCTCACCCGGTGGAAGCCCTTTGCGTGACCGGCCACGTCCAGCGTCATTGTGTGGTTTCCCTTTCCCAGGCACCCCATCCCGATATAGGCGCCGCCGTCAATCTGCACGCTCACCTCGGCTTCTTCGGTGAGGCTCAGTTGGTACGTCAGGACATCGCCTTCGCACTGGGCAGTAAAGGAAGAGATGGGGTTCAGCATGGGGTCTTTCTTGGTGCCGAAGTAGCGGGAAGACACCTCCAGGACCTTCTCGCGTTCCCTGCCTTCTTCGGACACTTTCACGGAGTAGGCCGTGAGGGACTTCCCGCTTACTTCGACGACCGTATACGCGGCGTCCATGAGCGCGCCCGTCATCAAGAAGTCCCTGCCCTGTCCCTTCCAGGTGATGAACGAGTGACCGTGGGCGGAGAAAACCGCCCTGACCGGGAACTTGTTTAGGACCGAGACGAACGCGTCGTCGGAATCCTCGAATCTTGATGGCTCGTAGAGGAGAGGGTGGTGCGAGAATATGGCCACCGGCCGGGTCTCGGGTTGGCTCCTGAGATCCGCCTCCAGCCATCTCAGGGTCTCCGGCTCGAGGGTCCCTATGGTCTGGCCGGGGTAAGTTGAGTCGAGCACCACGAAGTGCCAGTATCCGTAGTTGAACGAGTAGTTTCTCGGGCCAACCTCCGACGCGAGGAGCGAACCTTGCGGGTCCTGCCACTTGGACTCATGGTTGCCCATGGCGCCCATGACAGGGAAGGGGAGAGCCGAGGTCAGCTTCTTGAACAACTCGTATTCCCCTCGGGCTCCCGTCTCGGTGAGATCCCCTACCACGACTCCAAAGGCGATTCGCTGCTCACGGGCCGCCATGTCCTCAAACGCCAGCTCGGTGTTCCGGTTGGCCGGGCCGTATCCCAGGTGGCTGTCAGACGCGAACACGAAGGTGAAGTTGGACAGGACGCCTCCGCGCAGCTGGCCGAGGGCTTGATAAGTGGGATACGCTCCCTGGGCGAGAGCCGGTGACGAAAAGGCTCCCAGGACAATGGCAAGCGCCATGAATAGGAGCGCCGCTCTTCTCTGTGACCGGGTTTTCGGGTGTCCGAGAGTTGGCATGATTTGCCCTCCGTTGGTAAGGGTTTCTACAAGAATCGACGGAGGATGGCCGAAAGGGTTCCTGTCAATCGCTTTCTTTTTGCCCTGAGAAGGCGGTCTCCAGCGCGGCAAGGCTTTGGCGCATCACGGAGAGCTCTTCCTCTGTGGCGGCGCGGCCAGCATAGAAGCGGCTCGCGAAGATGCCGGTTATGCGGTCTATATGGAGGGCCGAGTCAGGCCACTTTTCCGCCAGCGATTTGGAGAACTCAAGCGGGGTCTGGGAAGGCACCCGGGCAAAGCCGGAGGATGCCGCCAGAGCCAGAAACTCGCCGTAAAGGAGGACAAGCGGTTCGCCCTCGGCTTTTCGCCTGAACCTCCCGGTCAGGATGGCCGCCAAAGGACTGCCCAGTTCCTTGATCTTGTCCACAGCCCATCGGGCGGCCCTGGACGCTGAATACTCGCTGGAGCGGGTCTCCTCGGATCCTACGCCGGTCTTCGTTCCGACGTACTTGTTGAGGATCTTCCATAGGGCCCTTAAGGCCAGGATTATGAGGACTACGGCAATCACGTAGCCGATGAAGCTCCAGACCACCGAAGGGGCATGCTCTCTGAGCTCCTCGGGCCGTTCAAGGATCTCGAAGGGGTTTAGGGGGCTCTCGTTCTCCTCTCCCT
>CAZYFG010000014.1:14565-15542 GCA_964646835.1 uncultured Eubacteriales bacterium
GTTCGATCATCCACCCGACCAGTAGGGTCACGGGTTTCAGGACCCACAGGATGAGCTCCCTCAGGGCACCGAGAGCGCCCCGGAGCCCCCAGGACGCGGCCGAAGATGCGCCCGGGGCCAGTGAGGAGGCCAGGTATCCCAACACGATGATGAGGGCCGCTATGGATACAAGGCGCCTTACGGGGCGCTTGGCTCCGGCTGCCTCCTCGTTGCCGGTCAGGCACAGAGTCGCTCCGGCGATCATGATGGAGGAGAGCCATAGGAGTGACGGGGCCGGAGGCAAAGCCCGCGACGACCCCATGAGGACGGAAGGTACGGGCGCGGCGACGAACGCCCACAGCGTTTTCCTCTGCCAGGCGGCGGGGCTCCTGTCTTTCTGCCAAACCAAAGAGACCGTCCCCAGCGCCGCGACAAAGAGCCCTGCCTCCAGCGCCCAGGGGATGGTCTCTTTGATGGGTCCAGAGAAAGCCGCGGCGGCGAGACAGAGGCCCATAAGCCCGAGATACGCTTTGCGGAGGGCTGCAGATCCGGAAGAGCGGTCAGCCCAGGTGAGGAAGGCAAACGGGATTGCCAGGCAGGCTGCGAGCAGCCCTTGCCATCCAAGGAACGGCAGGTCATATGAGAGGCCCAGCGCCGATGCCCATAGATAGGCCGGTACTCCTATGAGGAGGGCCGAGCCAGCCGTTTTAGCCCAGGGAAGATAGGGAGAGGCACTCCGCAACTGCCCACCCTCCTTCCAAGCGTCCTTTCATCACGTGAACCCCGGACATCCGGGATAAAGCCTCCTGAGCGTCTTTGGCGCCGGAGAGGCGCCGCTTGCCTGAATCCAGGATTATGGCGGCGACGCGGGGCACGCCCCTCCGCAGGCTCTCTATGAGTTCGAGCGTAGCGTCATCCAAGAGAGCCGTGATGACCAGAGGGAACGAACCCTCGGCCGTGGCGAAGGGCCTCCGGCAGGCGGCAAGGGCGGTCCCGAA
>CAZYFG010000014.1:15598-20694 GCA_964646835.1 uncultured Eubacteriales bacterium
CATGGCGGCAAAGTGGTGGGCGATCGACGCGGCAGCGACGACGAGACTTTCGAAGACTTCCCGGTCAATGCCTTCCCAGGGAGCCCTTGAGGTAGCCACGTCCAGGCACACAACGACCCGGTTCCCGAACGTCGCGTCGAACACCCGTGTATGCAGTTTTCCGGTGCGGGCGGTGGCTTTCCAGTCCACATGACGGCGGGAGTCGCCCACCGCGTATTCCCTCACCATCTTCAGCATGCTCGGGTCCTGGTATGTCCACGAAGGGGCGCGCGCCGTCCCGAAGGGATATAGGGTCTCCAGCGGCGGTTCGGAAACGGGGAGGACCCTCGGGTATACGGTCAGCCGGTCCGTACGGTCAAGCGTGCGGGAGACAGGGTAGAGCCCGAAGGGGTCGCCCGACTGGAGCCTCACGGGGCCTATGGCGTAGATCCCTCTCTCCGGACAGTTCACGGTGAATTTCCTGGACACGGTCTCGAAACCGCCCAGGAAGAACCGGTTCCTTAAGTCGGCCCGGCCCGGCTGCCTTCCTATGGCCACGGACTCGCTGCCGACCGGGAGCGCTTTGGGCACCTCATCGTCGCTGGTCAGGGGAACGGGCAGCGGTTTCATGTTCTCTACGGTTACGGTGAGCTCCACCGAGTCGCCCGTGAACGCCGTGTTCGACGAGAACTTCCGCTTGTAGGAGACCTCACCGAGGGACAGAAAGGAGAAGCCTTTTGCGAGGAGCACAATCCCAAGGAGGAAAGCCCCGAACACGGTGACCGGAGGTCTCCTCAGCACTGCGCCGGCGACGAGCATCGCAATGGAGACGGTCCGAAAGCTGTTACCCATTTGGCCCGTTCTCTGCCGGCGCGACCGGGACGGGCGTGTCCTCAAGCACCTGGGCTATGATCTCGCTCCTGGTCTTGCCCCTCAAGGACGCCTCGGACTTCGGGGTTATCCTGTGGGCCAGACACGGGCCGGCCACACCCTTTACGTCGTCAGGTAAGAGGTAATCGCGGCCGTCCAGGGCAGCGGCAGCCTTGGCAAGCTTTGTGAGGTGGAGGGCGCCCCGTGGACTTACTCCCAAGAGGAGAGATGGGTGTTCTCTCGTAGCCTCCACGATGGACATGAGGTAGCCGGCTACTTCATGGGACATGCTCACCGAAGCGGCGGCTTCCCTCAACTCCGTGAGGTCATCCGGCGTCATGGCGATGTTCACGCGCCCGGGCGTGTCCGGCGTGCTTATCCCCGAGAACTTCCGGAGGATGTCCAGTTCCTCTTCTCTGGAGGGGTACCCCATGTCGATCTTGACCAGGAATCTATCCACCTGGGCCTCGGGCAGGGGGAACGTGCCCTCCATCTCGATGGGGTTTTGGGTCGCCACGACCATGAAAGGTGCGGGTAGGGCGCGGGTCAGGCCCTCTGAAGTGACTTGACGCTCTTCCATGGCCTCAAGCAGGGCGGACTGGGTCCGCGGGGTTGCCCTGTTCAGCTCATCCGCCAATACTATGTTGGCGAACACCGGGCCCGGCACCCAGCGGAAGTCGCTTTCTTTCTGGTCATAGACGCTCACGCCGACTACGTCCGAAGGGAGTAGGTCGGGCGTGAACTGGATGCGCTTGAACGAAAGACCGGTCGCCCGGGCGAACGTCCTTGCTAAGAGTGTTTTCCCGACTCCCGGCACGTCCTCCAGAAGGGCGTGGCCCGAAACGGCAAGGCACCGGAGAAGCATCCGGGCTTGTTCTCGTTTTCCGATGACTACCTTTTCGATCTCGTCCAGCACGCTGTCGCAAATCCGGGCAACCCTGCCGAAGTCCGCCATCATATCACCCTTTTCGCCAACTCATACCAGTGGCTATACTGCCCGGACGTATGGGAATCCTGCAGGGTGCCGTTGCCCCGGTCTTTGCCGCAGTCTGCCCCCTAGTCGGTGTTGGCGGCGCTGGTTCCTGCTTTCCTCAGGGGACGGGGGAAAGGCCTTTCTTTGGCGATAAGGTCTGCCAGGGTCTGTCTTTCGATGACCACATAGGACTGCCTGTCCGCGACGTGTACGACGGCAGGGTTCGGCAGGTGGTTGTAGTTGGACCTCATGGCGTACTGGTAGGCGCCTGATACCAGGACGGCTATGACATCCCCGGGCCTCAGCATCGGCAGCTTGGCTGACCTAATGAGGGTGTCTCCTTCTTCGCAGTGCTTCCCGACCACGCGGAAGCTCAAGAGCTCCTGCTCCTTATAGGGCCTTGCCAGAACGGCCTCGTACTCGGCTCCGTAGAGGACCGGCCGCGGGTTGTCCGACATCCCTCCGTCCACAGCCGCGATGAGGTTCCCGTTGGGCAGGGTCTTGACGGTGCCCACAGTGTAGAGGGTGACGGCCGAAGCAGCTACCACGGACCTGCCGGGCTCGAAGAAGAGCCTCGGTAACGGCAGGCCCCTCCCGAGGCACCCTTCCGCGACTCTGCGGGCCGCGTTCCTGAGGTGCGTCTTGACGCCTGAGTCTTCGCCTGCCTCCTTGTAGCGGACGCCCAAACCGCCGCCCAGGTCCAGTTCGGGGATCACGTACCCGAGCTTGTCCCGGACTTCGGCGGCGAAATCAACCATGATATCGGCTGCCAGGCGAAAAGGCGAATGGTCAAATATCTGGGACCCGATATGGCAGTGGATCCCCATGAGCTTCAGGTTGGGGGAGTCCAGGGTGAGGCTGACCGCCGCGAGGTGCTGTCCTGAGTGCATCGGGATCCCGAACTTCGAGTCAATCTCGCCGGTGGACAGGTACTCGTGGGTGTGGGGGTCGATCCCGGGAGTGAGCCTCAGAAAGACTCCCTGCACGACGCCTTGTGACGCCGCCTCTCTCTGCACCCTCTCGAGTTCGGTGACGTTGTCGATGGCAATCCGGCCGACGCCTGCTCCCACGGCCATGCGGATCTCTTCTTCGCTTTTGTTGTTGCCGTGGAAGACAATGCGCCCGGCGGGAAAACCGGCTTTGAGGGCGATGAACAGCTCTCCGCCCGACGACACGTCCAGCCAGAGCCCTTCCTCATGGACGATCTCCGCCATTCTCATGGTAAGGTACGCCTTGCCGGCGTACACGATCTCGTACTGCGGATAGGTGTCGCCCAGCGCCTGCGAATACTCGCGCATTGAATCCCTGATCGCGTCTTCTGAGTACACGTAGAGCGGGGTTCCGTGTTTTTCGGCCAGTTTCACCGCCTGTACTCCTCCAATGAGGAGTCCCCTGACGGGGTCGATCTCGATGTGCGGACGGATCCTCAACTCCACGTTTCCTCCCTTTGACCAGCATGTTTGCTACGTTTACGTAGAAAAGTTGTGATGAATATAGCACTGGAAGGCCGGGGGGTCAATTAGAAATTGGTGTCGCGGGATGCGGGCGCGGCGAGGCCGGCTGAGGCCGGAGGCGGGTTCTCCGTGGGGCCGACTATGACCGGAGGCGGCCTCTCAACGAGTAGACGATGATGGCCCCGAGGAAAAGCGAACCGGCCCAGCCAACCGCGGGGTACACCGTCCGGACCAGATTGGTGAACCCGAGAGAGCCTGCCAGGAGAGCGCCGCACCCGGCGACTACGGTCACCAGCTTGAAGTTCAGCGACGAAGGCGCTGCGATCCTGGCCGAAAAGCCGTAGAGGTTGGCGACGGCAGTGGTGTAGACCTCAGCCAGGAAGATCAGGGTGTAGAAACGCCCTCCCCAGCGGTGGGCTTCCGAAGCCATCCCGGCCATAGGGATCTCATACCGCAGGACCCCCGGAAAAGAGGAGACGACCGCCAGGAACACGAGGAAAAGGGCGATGCCGAGCCCGGCGGCCCCCAACACCGAACTCAGGGCCACCTCTCTCCTTGAGCGCAAGGTTGTCCCCAGAGACGCCAGCACCGGCACTGACATCACGATGTTGTACGAGATGTAGGTGGCGCCCGCGAGCGGCCAGGCGGGGACAAGAGGTCTCGTCCCGGCGGGAGGGCTTGCGAGAGACGCGCCGCGAGTGACAAGCACAGATAGGCTCACTACGAGCACCCCGAGCATGAGAAGGGGCACTACCGTGCTGACAGCCGTGACTACGCCCCGGAGGCCAAAGAGGACGGTCCCTACGGTGACAACGAGTATGAGACCGGCTCCCAAGAGCCATGACAACGAGAACTCCTGGGAAAGTACGGAACCGGCCCCGGCTACCATGGCCGATAGCGCCCCGAAGAGGAAAAACGTGGTGACGATGTCCAGGATGGGGGATACGAACCTTCCGGAAACCTCCCGGATGACGGGCAAGTGCGACCTGGCGTTCATCCTCCGGCCCGTCTCCATGATCGCGTACCCAAAGAAGGCGAAGCCTACGCCCGTGAGGATGATGGCCGGAACGCCCAAGGGCCCCAGAAGCCCAAAGAACTGGAGGACTTCCTGTCCTGAGGCGAAGCCTGCCCCGACTACCGTGCCGATGTATGTAGCGGCGGCGGCCAAAACCGTTCTGGTTCGGTCCATGCGATTTCCTCCATGAGGAGCCCTTAAGGAAAGGCTCTCTACATGGATATTTCACAGATCGGGAAGGCAGAAATGCGTGTGGTGTGAAGTTTCAAAGAATCCGCTTGGGGCCTGACGCCCCGGAGGAGTATCTGGCGGACCAAGTCTCTGGAAGTGTAGACCGGCGCCCGGAAGGAAGTGTAGGCGCGGCCGATCTCCTCGGGCATGTGGGCATCGCTGCCTCCTATGCCGGACAATCCGGCCGCCGCGGCGTACCGGCCCAACACCTCGCAGACAGCGGGGAACCTGGAGTGCTTGCCGTTGCACACTTCCAGGGCTCTGAGGCCGGTCAAGGTCTCTATTCTTTCGTCCACGACCACCGAAGGCGCAGTGTCAAGAGGGTTGTGCATGGTCAGCCTGTAAGGGTGGGCGGGTACGGCCAGCCCGCCGAGGCGAGTGCACCTCTGGATCAGTTCCTGCGCCGAACTCACGCGGTCGGCGCCCCAGTCCTTCCAGTCTTCATCGGTCACACCGTAGACCAGCATGTGGCCGGCGTCTGTGGAAAGCTCGACTCCGCGGAAGATCTTGAGGTGACCGGCGGTTTTTCGTAGCTCTTCGAAAGGCAGGCTGAGGGAGAGGCGCTCGTGCTCGG
>CAZYFG010000014.1:20704-23549 GCA_964646835.1 uncultured Eubacteriales bacterium
TCGAATCCATGTTCACCTGTCTGGCGAGGAAAATCTCGGGGTTCGGCCGGCGACTCACCCGAGTACATCGAGTGTACGTGCATATCGACCTTGAAGGTCTGTCTCTTTGCCATCATCCACCCCCCTTGCCACAGTGTCGCGTACCTACAATGTTATATGGGTTATGTGGCTCTCACGTCTCTCGACGTTCTCCCGAAGGAACGCTCCCCTTATTATATCAATGTCTTCAAGCATGTTCTTGAGACCATTGACGATATACTCGGCGAAGTAGGCGGGTATCTGGACGCCCGAAAGGCGGACCGCGTTCCTGATCTCGCTTGACCGGATTTCCTGAAGTTGCTGGACCGCGCGTTTTAGGATCTGGCTTCTCCTCCTGGTATAGTCCATGAAATACGAGACGATGGTCGACACCCGTCCCAGCCTTCTGGCTTCCTCAAGTTTCATTATGAACCTGTAGACGTTCTGGCACCTGGGGTCCAGGCTCACCCCGAAATCGAACCAGACAGGCACGCCGTCTACCAGCGCCATGTTGTCTTCGCCGTCGTCCCAGTTGCGGACCAGGATGTCAAAAGCCGTTTGGTATCCGGTGGCGAGCTCCGGGTCGTCATGAGGGAGCCTGTCCAGAGTGTAGTCCTGGGCCGACCTGGAGAAGTAGTAGGTTGGGCCCACCAACTGGGTGAGCTCCTTTTCCTCTTCGGGCGTCAGTTCCATGTCGGCGGAAAGTTTGACAGTGACCATATTGCACCGCCCGAGCCCCAGGATGCTCACGAGCTTCTCGACGGGACCGTTTGAGAAGAACGTCTCAGGTATCCCTTTCCACTGTCTAGGAGAGAGCTCGGTCTTGAATACCTGAACCGACGGGGCGAAGTTCTCCTTGACGTAGTAGGTCGCACCCTTGACCACGTATTTCACTGTTCCGTGTTCGGCGATGATGGTGCCCATATGGTGTTTGTTCCAGATGGCCGGCTTTATCTCCTCCAAAGCACAACCGGAGCAGATAATCGCTGCACTTATATGGCCCCGGACAAGGCTCCTCCAATTTGTTCACACCAGCACAATTAGCAGTACATTTGTGCTATCATTCTAAAGGAGCGATTCTCGCGTATAGAGAGCGGTGCGACTCGGGAGGAGGACGTCTTATGAAGAACATGGGAAGGCTCGGCATTACTCTTATGCTGGTCTGTGCCGTAGCCGGTTTTGGACTGGCGGCCGTGTATGCCAAGACAAGCCCTGTCATCGAGAAGCGTGCAGCGGAGGATCTCCTTGCGGCCGTGAAGGCCGCCATACCGGGCGCTGAAGAGATAGTTGAGGAGACTAAGGACGGAGAGACCTACTGGCTCGGCAAGAAGGGCGGACAGACCGTAGGCGCAGCCATGAAGGTCTCATCGGCCGGTTTCCGCGAGCCCATCGAGATCATGGTCGGTTTTGACGCCGAAGGCAAGGTCTCCAGCGTAGCCATTGTTACCCTGAACGATACTCCCGGGATCGGCACCCGGGTCAACGATAAGGCGTTCCTCGACAAATTCGTAGGGGCCGAGAACCCCATGGGTGTGGACGGCATTGCGGGAGCGACCGTATCGTCCAGCGGCGTTAAGGGCGGCGTCAAGAAGGCCGTCGATTTCATGGCAGATATCCTAGGCCAGGCTACCGGCCCCATCGACATCGCCTCGGTGCCTGACGGCACTTACAAGGGGACCGGTCTGGGGCTTCGTGAACTGGAGGTCTCCGTGACCGTAAGTGGCGGGAAGATCGTCGAGGTCAAGATCGTGAGGCACGACGAATCGGCCGGAATCGCAGACCCCGCTCTGGTCGGTATCCCCAAGGCAATGGTCGAACAGAACAAGATCGACGTGGATGTCGTGACCGGCGCCACGTTCACAAGCCAGGGCATCATCGAGGCCGTCAACAACGCGCTCAAGTCGTTCGCTTCGGCCAAGGGGGCCGCGGCGATTGACGTGAGCCAGATTGCCGACGGCACCTATAAGGCGACGGGTCTCGGACTCAGGGAGCTTGAGGTCTCGGTCACCGTCTCAGGCGGGAAGATCACAGAGGTCAAGATAACAAGGCACGACGAGTCCGCGGGTATCGCCGACCCGGCGCTCGCGGGGATTCCCAAGGCCATAGTGGAAAAGCAGAGCGTCAAAGTGGACGCCATTTCAGGCGCGACCTTTACCAGCCAAGGCATCATGGAGGCGGTGGAGAAAGCCCTTGCCGGAGCGCCAAAGAAGTAAGATAAGGGTCCTCATCTGCGACGACCACGCTGTCGTCCGCGAGGGCACTAGGCGTCTCCTTGAGGAAGAGCCTGATATCGAAGTTGTGGGGGAAGCTTCCGACGGCATCGAAGCGATAGAGAAAGCCGGGGAGCTTTCCCCTCATGTTATAGCCATGGATGTCTCCATGCCCCGCATGAACGGCATCGAGGCCACTAGGCACATCAAGAGCCAAAACCCCTCCATCCAGATACTCGCGCTCACCGCCTACGATGACTTCGCCTACGTCGCGCGCCTCTTGGAAAACGGGGCCACGGGTTACATACTGAAGAGCGCGCGGGCCGACGAGTTGGTGACCGCCATCAGGGCGACCGCCAACGGCGATTCGGTACTGGACCAGGGGGTAGCCAGGGAGGTATTCTCGCGGATCGCCCGGAGGGGAGACCCGCAAGGGGGCGCCCCGTCCGAAGGCCCGGGTGATGGGCAAGGCCCTCCGGCAGGGCAACCCTGCGCCGCCGGGGTAGGCGCCGCCGGGGCAGGCGTACCAGGCGCAAAGGAGAGACCGGCGGTCCGGAGGTTTGACCGCGATTCCCTGACCGCCAAAGAGACCGAGGTCCTTCGCTTCCTGTCGAGGG
>CAZYFG010000015.1:0-4398 GCA_964646835.1 uncultured Eubacteriales bacterium
AGGGCGCCCGATAGAGAGTACATCCTCCCCCAGAAATAGAGGTTCTCGCGCGCCGTGAGCGATGGATACAACGAGACGTCCTGTGGCACCAGTCCCAGGACTTCCTTCATCTTGTGAGGGGTCTTGGTGACGTCCTCACCGCGCAGGAAGATGCTTCCCGACGTCGGCGTCACCAGACCTGCAATCATCGAGATGGTCGTCGATTTGCCTGCTCCGTTCGGCCCCAAGAGGCCGAAGACCTCGCCCTTTTGAACACGGAAATCGATGCCGTCTACTGCAATTACCTTCTTGTACTCCTTGCGGAGCCCTCTTACCTCAATAAGGCTCACCGGGATTCTCCCCCTCGCGTTTCGAACTCGATGCGCACTGTGGGTCTTACGACCTTTGGGCGCTTAGGTATGTTCGGAAGCTTACGAGATTTCGCCGGGGCGTGCAACCGGAGCTCAGAAACTTCAGTTTCTCTTGAGGCTAATTATGTCAACCACACGCCGAGCAAGCATATTATGAACAGGGTGATCGCGATGAAACAGGATCAGAGCCAATGCCAGGGACAATGCGAGAATGAACACGATGACCGCTGTATCGTATGCCGCTTGAAAGGACATCTCTCAAAGGTAACGAGGGCCTTCAAGATGCTTAGCGGGTATACGCAGGCCGTCCAGAGGACCACCGACGAGACCACACTCCTAAAGGAAGCCTGCAAGACCATCGTGGAGGCGGGAGGATACATGCTGGCCTGGGTAGGCTACGCGGCCTGCGACCCCGAGAAGTCGGTAAAGCCGGTGGCGGTAGCCGGAGACGGAGTGGATTACGTCGCCGGGATCCGGCTCAGTTGGGGCGACAATCCCCTGGGTCAAGGGCCCACAGGCACGGCAATAAGGACGGGCGAACCCGCTGTGTCCCGCGACATCAACACATGCCCGTTTTTCTCACCGTGGAGAGAGGCAGCGATGAGACTCGGGTACGTTTCGTCCATCTCGCTCCCGCTCATCTGCGATGACACCATCATAGGCGCTCTGAACGTCTATTCGGGAGACCCGGAAGCGTTCGATGAAGACGAGATCGCCCTGTTGTCGGAAATAGCTTCGGTCATGTCCTTCGGCATAGTGTCCATCAGGATGAGGACCGAAAGGTGGCGCGCCCAAGAGGAAGTGATGCGCTCCTGGCGGATGCTGCGCGTAACGTTGGACGGAATCGTGAGGGCCATGGCCACGGTCACAGAACTCAGGGACCCGTACACGGCCGGTCACCAGGGTCGCGTCGGCCTCCTCGCTGAGGCCATCGCCTCCGAATTGGGCTTGTCGTCCCACTGTGTTGAGGGAGTAGGAATAGCAGGCAGGGTCCACGATTTGGGCAAGGTCTACGTCCCCATTCAGATACTGAGCAAGCCGTCCCTCCTTACCCCTGTAGAATACAGCCTCGTGAAAGTGCACAGCGAGGCTGGGTACGAAGTCCTCAGGAACATCGAGTTTCCGTGGCCGGTCTCCGAAACCGTCCTGCAGCACCACGAAAGGATGGACGGGTCCGGTTACCCCCAGGGGCTGTCAGGGGACGAAATCCTGCTTCAAGCCCGGATCATCGCAGTGGCCGACACGGTTGAGGCCATGTCCAACGCGAGGCCCTACCGGCCTGCCCCGGGCATCGAAGCCGCTCTGCGAGAGATCTCCGACAAGGCGAGGACCGCCTACGACCCGGATGTCGCCCAAGCATGTGTCAGGCTTTTCAAGGAGCGGCGGTTCCGCTTTGCCTGAGGGTCAGCTTTCCGAGGAGTGCTGCGTTCTGCCGCGCGCCGCTTTCCTGAGGTCCGGCCTTCGCCCCTCACGATTGCCTGGGTCGGGCCTTCATGATCTCCGGGCTGACCGTTCCCGAGGCACAAAGGGCCTCCAACGACTGCTCCAGGGTGATCATCCCGGCGGCGCCCTTGGCGATCACGCTTGTTAACCGGTGGACCTCGCCCGCGCGGATGACGCGCCTCACTTCCTCGTTGGCCACCAGGACTTCACACGCAGCGGCCCTGCCCCCTCCTCTGGCTCTGGGCAGGAGCTCTTGGGCGACTATCCCCTCCAACACCTCGGATATCTGAGCGCGAACCTGCTGGTGATACTCTGAAGGGAAGAGATCCGTAAGCCGGTTGACGGCCCCCGCAGCCCTTGGGGCATGCACGGTGGCCAGCACCAAGTGTCCCGTTTCGGCCGCCGACAAGGCGGTGGCGGCTGTCTCATAGTCGCGCAGCTCGCCGATGACGATTACATCGGGGTCTTCCCTCAGCGCGGCCCGCACCCCATCTGCGAACGAAGGCGTGTCGGCTCCGACCTCGCGCTGGTTGACTAAGCCTTTGCCGTGCTTGTGAAGGAATTCCACAGGGTCCTCAAGGGTGATTATGTGGTAAGGCCGCGTGCTGCTTATCTCGGCCACGATGCCCGCAAGGGTCGAGGACTTGCCCGAGCCGGTGGCTCCGGCCACCAGCACGAGACCATTCCTAAGGGAAGCGAGTGAATGAACCACTGGCGGCAGCCCGAGGTCGGCAAGGCGTGGAACTTGGCCTCGCAAGACCCGGATAGTCATTGCCGTGGAGCCCCTCTGCCGGAAGGCGTTCACACGGAAGCGACCGGTGCCGGGGATGCTGTAGGAGAAATCAACCTGCCCTTGTTTCCGAAACCTCTCCAGCCTGTCCGGAGGGCAGAACGATCTGAGGAGCTCGTCGGTCTCACTTGCCGAAAGCACGGGTAACGGCATCCGCACCAGTTCGCCGTGTATCCTCATCGCGGGAGGCGACTCTACCGTTAGGTGGATGTCCGATGCGCCTTGCCGACAAGCCGCGGCGCAGATCTTGGCTATGTCCATTGTGTCCATGGGCCCAGAGCCTCCCTCCGTCAAGCCAGACTATGCTTCCGGCTCGGGAGGGGTCACGCTTAGGGGTCAGGCTCTCCGGTAGCGGGCCTTCTTCCTTCTGTCTCCCCGGCAACAGGCCCTGCCCCATCTGTCTCTCCGGCAACGGGTTCTTTCTCCCCCGCCCTGCGTGTCACGGCGCGGGACCTCCAGCGACCCGATAGGAAATAGGCATAGTTGAGACATGCCCCGATGGCAGGAGAGATGGCAATACCCAGCCATATCCCCCTGCTCCCCATGGTCTTTGAGAGTCTCATCGCAAGGGGTATCCTCACACACCACAACGTGATGATGGAGATGAGCATTGACGGGAAGGTGTGGCCTGCACCCCGTAGTATCCCGGACAGCGTGAACATGAGCGCGTAAGGGATATAGGCGAACGCAAGGATCTTGAGGTATCCGATACCTTCCTTCAGTACCTCGGGGTCGCTGGTGAAAGTGCTGAGGAGCGGTCTAGGGAAAACGAGAGCCACGAGGCTCACCACCCCTGTGATGCCTACGGTCATGAGGATGCTCCAGCGAACAACTTCCTTAACCCTTTCAGACTTCCCTGCGCCCAAGTTCTGACCTACCAAAGCGGAAACCGCCAGACCCATGGTCATCGCGGGCATAAAGGCGAATTGATCCAACCGTCCGCCGACTCCGAAGGCCGCGGTGACAGTTGAACCAAAGGTGTTCACCAGTGAAGTCATGGTCAGCATCCCGAGAGACACGATGATTTGCTGAACCCCTGCCGGGAGCCCGATCCCGAAAGTTAGACGTACCAACCGGAGATCTAGTCGCCAGTCCTCGCGGTCGCGCGTCAGATATCCGAGTCTCATCATGTGGCGAATGCCGAGAACCCCGGAAAACGCCTGGGCGATGATGGTTGCCAGGGCTGCCCCTGACACGCCCATGTAGGGAAAAGGTCCAATCCCGAATATGAGGATCGGGTCCAGTATAATGTTCAGGACTGTCGCGTACGCAAGGAACTTGAGCGGCGTCCGCGAGTCGCCCAAACCTCTCAAGACCGCGGAGATCAGGTTGTAGACAAAGGTAGCGAACACGCCGCCAAAGACAATGCCCAGGTAATCGGAGGCCCAATCCATGATCTCAGCCGGGGTGTTGATGAGGGCAAGGAGCTCTCGCCTGAAGACGACTCCGAGAACGCTGCTCACGCCTCCCACCACAAAGGTGAGGAGCAGGGAGTTCGCTATGGATTTCCTGACCATAGCCGTGTCTTTGGCTCCCGCATACTGGGCGACCAGCGTGGTTGTAGCCATTCCTATCCCCATGGCCAACGCCACGACGGCGAATATGATGGGGAAACTGACGGAGACGGATGCCAACCCTTCTTTGCCGAGATATCGGCCAACCCAAATGCTGTCCACGGTGTTGTATAGAGCCTGCAGGACGTTCCCCAGGAACATGGGGATCGAGAATGCGATGAGGTGCCTGGGTATGCTGCCTTCGGTAAAATCCTGTCTGGAGCTGCGATGTCTGGAGTTTCCCTGTCCAGAGTCTCCGTGT
>CAZYFG010000015.1:4408-5734 GCA_964646835.1 uncultured Eubacteriales bacterium
GGTCTTGGGTTACCGTTTCCCGAGTTTCCTCGTGTCGCCAGTGTAAGCACCCTTTCTCCTTGGCGGCCTTCCTCCATGGCAATCCGTCTCCGCGGCACTCCGTCTCCGCGGCAGTCCGTCTCCGCGGCAGTCCGTCTCCGCGGCAACCTGCCTGATGACCGGCTTTCTCCCCGACGTCCCGCCACCTGTCCTCTGCGTCATCCGGACGTTCCTGATTCTACACGCACCGGCGGAGGGGTTCAACAGAGCGTCCTGATTCACGTCATGCGACACACAGGCCTACCCCCCTCGCGAGTGTGCGCACGGGCCGTGACTACAGGATGGTACATTTCATGCCGGGCCTCGATTTCGCGTCTTACAAAAAGTCCCAGATGCTTCTGGGGGATGGTACATTCCTCGCCGGACCCCAGTTTCCGACCCCACAAAACGGGCCGGATGCCCTTCGGGGATGGTACCTTTCGTGCCGGACTGCTGCTGACGAAGGGACACGAAATGTACAGTGCCGCCCCGCCCCACTGCGACCCGCACCCTGTCCGCAGCCGAACCCCGGATAACTCAAGCCTGGCGGACGTCCCTGACATGCGCAAAAAGGAGAGCAGCCTTCCGGCTGCTCAGTTCCCGTGAGGCCCGCCCGGTCTTAGCAGACTCCGCAGAACATGCCAAGGATCAGGAGGATCAGAATAAGGAACAACACAAACGCCCAGTTGCTGCCGCCATGGAAGCCTCCCATGGACGAAACCTCCTTTCAGAATGCACTGCGACATATTATGTCACCACGCATTCAGGAGTTACTTGACCCGGAGAGTCTGGAATCGGGCATGAAGCAAGCCATACGGTCGGTCCGAAACCAGGCGTGAAGTCAGTTATAGTGCAAGGCATGAAGTAGCGTACGAGGTCGAATATGAAGTCAAGTATCAAGTCGGGCCCGAGGTCAGGGATGGACTCGCTGAGCCCCTGCCGCTGGCTCGATTTCAGCCTTAATCAAGAGCCGGCGGTTTCCGGAAAGACGTGGCCGCTTCAAAGGCATAAGCCATCGCCAGCAAGAGGGGTTCCGACCAAGCCCTGGAGGTGAAAGTGATGGCCACGGGCTGGGAGTCGGGCGTCACCCCCACGGGGACCGTTATCGCCGGGTAACCGGACTTCGCCGACAGCGTTGTGCATCCGATACCGGGATACACAAGGGCGTCCAAGGCGTACTCGCCAAGCAGGAAGTCTATCCCTTTGTCTCTCGACAACCGCTCGTCTTCTGCCCGCAACCTAAGGTACTCGGGTTCAGTGAGCGTCCCGCTGGTCGCTTCGGCCGCCAGGAACGTGGTCTGGCCATAC
>CAZYFG010000015.1:5755-7021 GCA_964646835.1 uncultured Eubacteriales bacterium
GGAGCATCTTGTAGGGGTTTTGCTTGTTGAACTCGATGAGTTCCTTAAGTGAGTGGACCGGCACGTGGGGGGCCACGCCGGAAAGATACGCGTTGATGGCCGGCTTGAACTCGTATGTCAGGCTCCTTGACGTCCAGCCTCTTGGACGGTCGCGGCTCACGTCGACCACGGTTGCCCCGAGGTCCCTGAGCGCCTCCTCGGCCGCCTCGACAAGTGCGGCCTTTGCCTTGTCGATCTGGCCGTAATCGTCTCGCGGGATCCCTATGCGGGCACCCCTCAAGGCATCCTTATCCAGGAATTGAGTATAGTCCTTATGGCTGAACCCCTCGGAGCGCCAAGTTGCCGGATCCCTCTCGTCAATTCCGGTGAGGGCGCCAAGCAAGATGGCCGCGTCTTCGACGCACCTTGCCATGGGGCCCGCAGTGTCCTGCACGTGAGATATGGGGATTATGCCGGAGCGGCTGATGAGACCCACGGTCGGTTTGATGCCGACCAGACCGTTATTGGAAGAAGGGCTGAGAATCGAACCGTGCGTCTCGGTGCCGACACCGACTGCGACCAGGCTGGCAGCAACCGCCGCCCCTGACCCCGACGAGGAACCGCCCACATCCAGTGTCCCCGGACCATAGGGGTTCAGAACCTGTCCTCCCCGGGAGCTGTATCCGTTGGGCATGCCTTGGGTCATGAAGTTCGCCCACTCGGTCATGTTGCTCTTGCCGAGGATGACCGCTCCAGCCTCCCTCAGTCTCTGGGCCACGAATGAGTCCTTTGACGCGTAGGAGTCGGCCAACGTCAAAGACCCTGCGCTTGTGTGCATCTTGTCGGCGGTATCGATGTTGTCCTTCAGGACGACAGGTATCCCGTGAAGGGGGCCGCGGGGACCCTTCCGTGTCCGTTCAAGGTCCAGGGCCTCCGCGATGAACATGGCATCAGGGTTCAACTCGAGGAATGAGTTGAGGCAGGGCCCTGCCTTGTCGTATCTGGCGATCCTGTCGAGATACGCCTTCACGAGCTCCCTGGAAGAAGTCTCGCCTCTGGACATCCTCTCCTGAAGGTCCTTGATAGTGGCTTCCGATACGTCCGGTAGGTTATGGTTTTGGTCCATATCCGTGCCTCCCCCAAGGCAAAGACTCCGGCCCGTCTCTGAAAAGCACCAGAAGGGGCGCTGGCTGCGCCGGGCCGTCGTAGACGACCATTGGCCACTCAGACAGCCTAGAAGGGGCGCCGGCTGCGCCGACCCCTCGGCACCAGAAGACTCTCCGTCTC
>CAZYFG010000015.1:7031-12090 GCA_964646835.1 uncultured Eubacteriales bacterium
TGCTCGTCCTCGTCCAGCGCCTCGCCGAGGAGCTTCATGCGGTCAATGCGCCTGCTCGACGGGCGAAACTTCCTCCCTGTCCGCGAGGTCCGTTCCTGCCCGGTCCGGCTCTTCTCTGCGTCCCTCCGGACTCTGAAATACGCGACCAACCTCTCCTCGGAAAGGTCCCCCGCTTCTATCGCGGCTCTCACCGCGCACCCGGGCTCCCCTCTATGGGAACAGTCGCTGAACTGGCAGTCGCGGGCGATCTCATCGATATCGGCGAACTCTGACCTCACGGTCTCATCCTCAAGGTTCCAGAACCCAAGTGCCCGGAGCCCGGGAAGATCAGCGACGTAGCCTCCCCCGATGTCTACAAGCGACGAGTATGTCGTCGAGTGCCTTCCTTTGTTGGTAGCCACGCTGATAGAAAGCGTCTTGGCTTCAAGGTCAGGACACATGTTCTTCAGAATGCTCGTCTTGCCGACGCCCGAGGGGCCTGTGAACACCGATGTCTTCTCACGGATAAGGGCGTGCAATTCGGGAATGCCCTCTCCGGTCACGGCGCTCGTGAGGGCGACGCGGACGCCTCTGTTCTCGAGATTCGCCTTTATCTCCATGACCTTCTCCCAGTGGTCCGCGGCGGAGGCGGCCTGGTCTATCTTGTTGATGCAGACTGCACTCTCAATGCCTGCTTGAGCGGCGAGAAGGAGGTACCGGTCTATCGTGCTCTGCTTGAGCGGCGGGGACACCGCCGCAACCACTGCAACCACAAGGTCAACGTTCACTGCCAGTGTCTTCTTAAGCAGCGTGGTTCCAGGCCACGGAGGCGGCGCCAATCTTGAAAGAGCCGTCCTCCGGGGAAGAATCGATTCGATCAGCGCGGTCCCGCTGGTCATCATCCCGGCGACGACCTCCGCCCGGCGCACGAAACTGCCGAGCAGCACTTCCTCTCCTATATAGACGGCGTCTTGCTCGCGCTCCAGACGGGCCCGGAGCTTTCCGCGGAGTCTACAGGCCCACACGGCACCACGGCCCCATTCATGGGCTCCATCACCTGCACCGGTCTCGGTCCTGGCGAGATAGAGCCCCGGCCCCGTGCGAACGATCACCGCGCGGCACAGCGTGTTGTTCTGTCCTATGAGCCTCTCTTGAGGCCTTTCTTGAGACCTCTCCTGCAAGGCAGTTTCCTCCCAGTCAATCTGAACTCGGGCTTCTGTGCTTTCGGAATACGGTTTGCAGACAAGGCACAACCCGAAGTTCTCTGACCGGGTAAGGCGTCTCCCGCGGTTCGCGGAGTGGCGCTGGCTAGCGCAACGCCGGCTCTAGAAGCGTTTCGGCCCCCAAGGACCTAGTAGAGGAACCGGGGTTGTGCCTGTGTCCACCAATGGCAACGCTAAGACGGGACATGCACTCACCCCTTTCGTACTCCCGACTCGTTGTCGTTCGCTGCATCTCGGTACATCCTTGGTTTCCGGAACGTGGGTCCGGTATTTCCAAGTAGTACCGGGACTACCCAAATATACGCGGACGCGGCGTAAGTGTCAATTCCATCGCCTTGAGAATGCGCCACACGCTCCGCGTCCAGGTGGAACCGGAGTCGGTGCGGGAACCCCTTTGCTTACCAAACCCAAGACGGTCCCCGCACCCTACTCTGTCTGCTCTTGCATTTAGCTGCTCGTATCTGCCTGGCTCACATCTATCCGAACTCGGGCTGACTCGGTCACTTCCGCCACTTCTTCCCCACAGGATATATGTCCTCGGGGATGTTCTCGTAGTGGAGTAGCCTGAGATCAGCCGGTCCCTGACCGGGAACGCTGGTGCGGATGTCCACCTTGGCGACGCTGTCCCAGTAAGCCCTGTGGTGAACCCGGTCCTTCAGCACGATGATGTCGAGTTTCGTGTAGTCGATACCGACCGCGGTGAAGCCCGCTGAATCGTTCGCGCCGCGCATTCGCTGGGACACGACAACATGACGGTTGTCACCTAGGTCGATGGTGGCTATGAACGCATCCCTGACGGTCGCCCCCTTGCCCATGGGCCCAATCAGTTTGTACACGGGCCTGCCCATGAAGGTGACCCTGCCGGTGATCTCAACGGGTTCGCCCGAATTCTCGTCGTACCAGCCACCGATCTTGACGGTCACGGTATCGCCTACCTTGGCGTTTCTCTCTAGCCAAGCGGCGGCTGTTGGGTCGGTGATGCCCGGAATACCCCAGTTCTTGGCCCCTTGCTTCAGGAGCTCCTTGAGCATATGAGTGCTGTCGCCGATCCGGTCTGCGCCGTCCGCAATCACTACCGGGCCTTTCCCTTCGGCTGCCAGCTGCATGGCCATCCTTGTGGCCTCCTCCGCGCCGGGAAGCGGCTCCGCGAACGATTCACGGAGACTCCATGCGAAATCCGACACATCTTGGGCAATTTCCTCGGCCAAAGCCCGGTCGTTGTTAGTGACGACGAAGACTGACATCCCCGCGTCCACAACATCGGCGTAGGCATAGCCCGGCGCCACAGAAACACAGTAGACGCCCGGCCTCTTCTCCCACTCGCGGCACCGGTCATAGATGTCCTTCATGGGATGATACGCCGAAGCTTGATAGATGCTGGCCGAGATGATACCCGGCCTCCTGCAAGCCATGGCGGGCTTGATGTTCCCCCGTACGGTTTCAACCATGCATCTGGCTGCTATCTCGCCGGTCTCCTGGGAGTCCACGTGAGGATATGTCTTCAGGATGAAGACCGCGTCCGCAGCGTCCGCTAACTCTTGGTCCTCGTTGGCGTGCAAGTCCAGGGTCACCATGATCGGGATGTCGCCCACGGCCTTCCTGACTCTCCGGACGAGCTCCGCTTCGGGCCGCGGCACTCCCGTCACTGCCATGGCGCCGTGAAGGGCAAGCAGGACTCCATCCAGACGGCCTGCCGCTTTGAGCGCATCCGCTATCTCATAGGAATACTTGTCGAAACACTCCGTTGTGAGCCAGCTGGAAAACCCGCCCGGGCCCTTGTTCGCCGCCACGGTGGGCACCATTTCTGCTCCTTCCGCCTCCAACACCCGCATGAAGCCGTTTATGTAGTTCGGGATCCCGCGGCTTCTCTCAAGGATTGCATGACCTCTCACCGTACCCTGCTCGAATCTCTCTACGGTCGTAGGTTCTTTGCAGAAAGTGCAAGTTTCATCAGAAAACCCTGCTATGCCTATTCTCACTTATCGCACCCCCCGGAAGTAGTAGTTCGAGAGACCGTAGGTTCGAGTCCTCCCGGCCGCGCGCCCGTGGAATGAAACCAAATGAAATAAGCGGAGGGCAGACCTCCCCGGCCTCCGCCGGAACCCCAGGCCCAAGGCCGGAGGTCTGCCCTCCAACGTCCCTTTTCGTCAGCGCTTCCAGTTCACGCGTGTTTCCAGTAGTCCGCGCTTCTAGGTCGCTCGCGCTTCTAGTTCACCCGGCAGGAGCAGGACCTGCCTCCCTACCGCCTGTCAGTTCTCTCGGTTACCGACTCCCTGAACAAGAGGCGGATGAGCTGGTACAAAGCCGCCAGTCCGACAAGAGAATAGACAATGCGCTCGGCCGAAGTCCCCTCGCCGAAGATGGAAGACACCAGGTTGAAGCCCGCGAACCCGATAAGGCCCCAGTTCAGTCCACCGATGATCGTAAGAATCGCGGCGATCCAGTCTAAAGCCGACATCCTCATGCTTTCACACTCGCTTTCTGGAAATGGCATCTCATGGTTCCAGAGGTAGTTTGTTAAGGATGCGGCTCATTGATTCAAGAATGATCTACTGCTGCAGAGCCAGCGCCTCCAGCGCTGCAAGGCCAATGCCCCTAAGCTGCAATGGCAATCCGGCTAGTGCTCTGAAGCCAGTACCTCGCTGCCGGTGCCCGCCGGGTCAGCGTCAATCTTCACAAGCCTTGCGTAGAGGCCATCTTTTTCGAGGAGTTCCTCGTGCCGGCCTTCCTCAACGATCTCCCCTTCGCTCAATACGACGATCTTGTCGGCGTTGCGGATGGTCGACAGCCTGTGGGCTATGACAACCGTGGTGCGCCCTTCCATGAGCCGGCGCAGAGCGGAGGAGATCTTGGCCTCAGTTTCAGTGTCAACCGAAGACGTGGCCTCATCGAGGATCAGAATCGGCGCGTTATATAGGAGAGCCCTGGCTATGGCCAGCCTCTGCTTCTGCCCGCCCGAGAGGCGAACTCCACGCTCGCCTATTTGCGTGTCATATCCATTGGGCATCTCGGCGATGAACTCGTCGGCCCCGGCCGCCCTGGCTGCTTCCTCAATCTCGTTCCTGGAAGCGTGAGGACTTCCGTAGGCGATGTTCTCTGCCACGGTACCGTTGAACAAGAAGACGTCCTGCAAGACCATGCTTATATTCCTGCGAAGCGACGCGAGTTTGACGTTCTTTACGTCAACTCCGTCCACCAAGAGCCGGCCTTCCGTCGGGTCGTAGAACCGGGGTATCAGGTTGGCCATGGTCGTCTTGCCCACTCCGGTGGGACCCACAAGCGCGACCATCTGGCCCGGCTTTATCTCAAGGTTTATGTTGCGGAGGACGGGTATGTCCTCGCCGTACTGGAACGACACGTTCTCGAAAACGATGTGTCCCTTGACCTGAGGTAGGTCCGCCGCGCCGGGCGCGTCCTTGATCTCAGGGATGGAATCAAGCACCTCGAAGTACCTGTCACCGGCTGCAAGAGCCTGCTGGAGCGACTCGTTTATGCGGTTCAGCTGGATGACCGGCTCGTAGAATGAGGCCACGTAGAGGAGGAAACCGGTGATGTCCGCGATTGACAAGCCTCTGTTCACCGCCATGACTCCTCCGAAGAAGACGACGAACACGGTCCCAAGCCCGGCGAAGAAGTCCACGCCTCCGGAGAACGCGGTGCTTATGGACACCGCTCTGGCGATGGCCCACGCATGGGCGTAGATCCGGTCGGAGACCCTCTTGTACTCGCGTTCCTCCTGGGTGAAGACCTGGATCTCGCGGATCCCGCTCAGGTTGTCTTGGAGGATGGCGTTCAGGTCGCCGAGTTTGGCCTGGGCCTGGCGAAAGAGAGGCCTGATAACCTTCTGGTAAAAGTAC
>CAZYFG010000015.1:12100-15645 GCA_964646835.1 uncultured Eubacteriales bacterium
AATGAGAGGTATCGGGATAAGCGTGTAAGCGGCCAAATCGGCGTTGATGTAGAAGAGGAGCGCCGTTGTACCAATCAGCCTGAGTATCGCAACCGTAATCTCGGGGATCGAGTGAGCCATAAGAAGCTCAAAACTCGCCGTATCATTCACCACTCTGGACATTATCTGGCCGGTTTGAGTGTCGGAGTAGTACCTGGGGGAGAGCTTCTGGAGATGGTCGTATATGGCCTGCCTGGCCGAAGCCACACTGCCCCAGCCTGCTACGTGAGCCGTCCATGTCTGGACCGCCCGCAGGGCCGGTCTGAGCGCGTACACTCCCAACAGCATGAGAGCGACACGTAGGATCTGGTCCGTTGCCAACGACCCTGTCCCCGCCCCGGTCTCAATGATGGATATGAGGGACCTTTGAAGCCATGGACCGGCCAGCGAAGTAGCGGTTACACCAAGCATCGCGAGGAAGGCTGCCACCATCCAGCCCCAGTACCGTCGAGAGATAACCAGCAGACGAGTGACGTAGCGCAAGCGTTTCACCTCAAATAAGCCATGAGTGTTCTGCAAATGAAAGTTTTGTACACGAACGAAATACTACGACATGGCCACGCTGGTTTTCCTGCCTGCGCTCCGGGACGGGGCCACAGTGATTGCTCATGCTTTCAGAACTGGCGAGGTATAGAGGGCTATTTGTCGAGCTCACGCCCTGTTGCCCGGTACTTCTCTAGATCCGCGAGGTAATCCGGATCCTGTAGTGTGACCTTGTCGACAACCTCCATGTTCTTTCCTAAGAAGGCCGACCCGAGTCTGGCGAACATCTGAGGGTCGCCGCTGGTGTAGTACCGGTGGATGGCACGAGGGTCTTTGGCTACCGGGGCCGTGACGTCTCGGCCGAGCTTCTCATGAGGAAACATGGTCTTGAGCGCCGACAAGGTCTCGTACGCCGTCTCTTCCGCCGGATCCACCAGCGCCACGTTGGGTCCCATTACCTCCCCGATAAGCGACGCCAACAGCGGGAAGTGAGTGCACCCCAAGACCAGGGTGTCTATGTCGGTATCCTTGAGAGCAGCCAGGACCTCCCTCACAACCGCCCGGGCCTCATCTCCGGTTGTGACACCCGATTCCACCAGCTTCACGAAAGGCATGGCCGGCAGCCCGACGACCTCGATTTCTGGGTCGAGAGCCGTGATGGCGCGATGGTAGGCCCCGCTTTTCACGGTGAACTCGGTCGCGACAACTCCGACACGTTTGTTCTTTGTGGCTGCCACGGCACCTTTTGCCCCGGCGCCCACCACGCCTATGATGGGAAAAGGATAGTCGGGCTCAATGTCAGGCAATGAAGCCGCGGTGGCAGTGTTACAAGCGATAACCGCTATGTCGATGCCCTTCGCGGCCAAGAAGTCGAGAATCTGGCGGGTAAACCGCTGTATCGTCTCCCTGGACCGAACTCCATAGGGGTTGCGCCCGTTGTCGCCGTAATACTCGGTGCTTGCTTGGGGGATCTTCTCGATTATCTCTTTCAGCACTGTGAGCCCGCCGTATCCGGAATCAAACACACCGATCTTGACCATGTGAGCACCCCCGTCGGTCTCTGAGCCACTCGCCGTGTTGTCGTCGCTTTCAGAATACCTATATGAGTCTCAGATGTCATCAGCTTGGATGCTCCAGACCAAACACTGTGGGCTCGCAGACGTAGGCCGGAGGTATCCCTGAGCCAATTAGCAGGAAATGACAGACGGCAACGGGGCGCTATGCACATCAGGTACGATGCCCAACAGCTGCCTATCCGCACGTGCGTAGTTGACGAGTGTCAACATGCGTCCTGTGCCAGTTGGGCTGCGCCTGTCCGGCCGGAGATGAGAGATAGGTTCAGCCTATCCGGCAGGAAGTGCTAGATAGGTGCCGAACGCTAAGTTGGAGTTTGGGTCCCTCGGCTTACCTCATAGATCCCGCAGTTTCTACTCTGGAGCCGGCGGCCCGTTGCCGGGGGCTTCTGCCCGAGGTAGAATGGTAGAATCCTGAAGGCGCGGAGGTCCTCCAAATGCGAATCGGTATCATAGGCCGGCCCCAGTCGGGCAAGACAACCCTCATGGGACTCATCACCCAGACAAGGGGCGACAGTCCGAAGGGCGGTTCCTCTTCGGTCGGCGTCATGGAGGTCCCTGACGAACGGGTTCTGTGGCTGAGCCGTCTCTTCAATCCCCGGAAGACGATCTACGCCCGGATGGATGTCCAGGACGTCCAGCCCTACAAAGGTCAGGAGTTCCTGAACGCCGTGAGGAACATGGACGCCCTGATCGCCGTTATCCCCGTGTTCGCGGAAGGGTCCGGCGCCCAGGCCTTCTTGAGCGACATCGAGACCGAGTTCTTCGTGGCAGACCTCGCTTCGGTGGAAGGCAGACTTGAGAGGCTGGGATCCAACAAGGCAAAGCCGGTCTCTATGGCCGAAATCCCTTTCCTGGAGAAGTGCAAAGAAGCCCTGGACAACGGGGAGCCCCTCTCCAAGGTTTCCTTCGAGCCACACGAACGGGACTTCGTCACGAATTACGCGTTCTTCACGCGGCGGCCGATCGTCGTCGCCGTGAACGTGTCGGAAAACGCCCTTCTCGCCAAGGAATTCGACGGGCAAGAAGCGCTCTACGAAAAGGCTTCCGCCATGGGGTACCCTGTGGTTGTCTTCTCCGGGGAAGTGGAGCCGCAGATCGCGGCCCTGCCGGAGGAGGACCGCAAGGCCTTCCTGGAAGAATACGGGCTTACCGAGCCGGGGGCTACCCGGATCGCCAAAGCATGCTACGAGCATCTCGGCCTCATATCCTTCTTCACCGTAGGCGAAGACGAGGTGCGCGCGTGGACCATCACCCGCGGCACCAGAGCCAAAGAGGCGGCGGGGAAGATCCACTCGGATCTGGAGAAGGGGTTCATCCGGGCAGAGGTCATCGCGTACGACAGCCTGCGGGGACTGGGGACGGTCAAGGCATGCAGGGAAAAGGGCTTATACCGTCTTGAGGGCAAGGACTATGAGGTGAAAGACGGAGACATCCTGAACATCAGGTTCAACGTGTGATAACTTCCGGTCGTCAGGGGTTTCAGGAGGGGTTTCAGGCTCCGCAGGCGCAGTTTTTCCCCATCTTCTTCGCGCGGGCGTTTGCTTGTTCCACTTTTGTCACCAACGTCTCAAGGTCCGTGCCGTCCTCCGGGGCGCTCGCCACTCCTACGGAGATGGTGACCGGGTAGATCCACTGGGCGGTCTCCCTCTCCACAGCCCGGCAGATGCTCGCCGCCCTTTCCATTGCTTCCTTCTTTCCCAGGCCAGGCAGAATGATCATGAACTCGTCGCCCGACAGCCACCTGGCAACCAGCTCTCCCGGAGAGGTTTCGGACGCGATCAGGTTTCCGAGACGCCTTATCATCTCGTTTCCGCCCGCATAGCCAAGGTTGTCGTTGTAGACTTTGAGGTTGTCCCCGTCGGCGAACAAGAGCCCCACCGGACCCTCGGTTTCCATGCGTTTGGCCAGGTATTCAGGCAACTCGGTCTGCGGAGTAATCGGATAACC
>CAZYFG010000015.1:15655-15897 GCA_964646835.1 uncultured Eubacteriales bacterium
GCCCTTTGATTGGGGAGCCCGGATATGTCGTCGGTATAGGCCAACCTGCGGCTCGTCTTCAGAAGCTCAATGGTCTCCCGCACCCTCTCCACAAGCACGCGGGTCAATCTCTTCGTCTGCGTCCCCCTTGCCCCGGCCTGAGACTCCAGGGCGTCTATGAGGAGGGGCCACACTTCGAGAAACGCCTCTTCTAGGTCTTTGTCCCGGCATGAACACGTAACTACCGCGTACCGCACCCGCGC
>CAZYFG010000015.1:15971-18378 GCA_964646835.1 uncultured Eubacteriales bacterium
GATGGCGCAGAACTCGTCGCCCCCGAGCCTGTAGACTCGAGAGCCTGCTATGTTCAGAGCCGCGGTCGCCTTCACCAGGGATTCGGCTATATCCAGGATGATGCGGTCGCCTTCGTCCTGACCGAACTCCCTGTTGATCATGTCAAGTTTCTTTATGTCAAACCCGGCTATGGTCAGTCTGTCCGTTCTGGAGGGGCCCTGAAGATCCGTGATGAGGGCAAGGAGGTTTGGAAGCCCGGTCATGGGGTCTTCTCCGACCGCGGGCCAGATCTTGCTTATTCGAGGTTTGCTGCCCAAATGCACCACCCTATTGAGATCATCGGATTGCCTCAAGCAGCCGGTGAGCTCAAGTTACTGTCATACGACCCTTAATATGGTTTTTGGGACCTCCATCCGGACAGTCTTGAGCGGGTCGACTACCTGTGATATCTGTAGGTTTCCCTTTATTGAGAGGAGGGCCAGTGACTCTTCGGGAGAGAGCCCCGTGCATTCAACCATGAGGTCCACGGCATGTCTCAGAGCTCCCGTGGCAGCTTCATCGAGGGTCTCGGCCGAGTGGACGACGTAGTAGGCGCTGTCGGTCTCGATCAAAGGACAAGGAAAGGTGCGTTTCTTGAGGAGCCGCGTTGACACGGTCACCCTGCCGGGCACCTCAACGCCGCATATGAGGACCTCACCGTCGCCCATGAGAGCGTGCAGGTCTCCCATGGCAAGCAGCGCTCCGTGCACCGCTACAGGCAGGTAGACGGTGGACCCCTTGACGATCACCTTGCTGTCCATGTTACCGCCGTGAGGTCCTGGCGTTCCGGTGGGGATCCGGTCGTTTGCCGGCGCGGTACCGATCACCCCGATCATGGGACGCGCCTCGAAGATCAGGCTTCCGAAGTGGACCAGGCCGGTTCTCACGGGGACGATCATGGTGACGGATTCCCGAATCCGTTCTCCCGCCGCCCCCATACCGGGCACGGCAGTCATGACACCGCGGTCGCCGACTTCGATGTCCAGGATGTCGACTGCCAGGGTGTCTCCGGGTTCAGCCCCTTCGATGAACAGGGGGCCTGTGGCGGGGTTAATCCTGTCCCAGCCCACCGATTCGAACTTGTCTTCTTCGGTCTTTATCTGGCCGCCGAAGCAATCCCAGGTCTCGACGATCACTGTTTCTCCCGGCAAAGCGGGACATTGTCCCCGCTAAACGCGTATATCACCTTGTCGGGCCCGGCCTGCAGGACCTTGACCGGGAAGCCGGACGATCTGGACATCGCTTAGTTCATCTCCTCAGGCAGACTGCTGTCTGGTTCCAGTCGAAGGCTACTTCTAGGCCGATCGGAGGAATCCTTTTCACCAGCATAGAATGGTAGAATGAGTCAAGCGTCAGGATGCCGGAGGCCGGTGAACAACTCGTGTACATAGCATCGCTGTCCAGTTCCTCAACGTGCGGCAACGCCTACGTCGTGTGGGGGCGGTCAGGCCGTCCCATCCTGATAGACTGCGGGGTGTCTATCAGGCGCTTGACGGCGTCCCTGAGGGAGCTGGGGATCGAGCCCGGGGACCTTGCCGGACTCTTCATAACCCATGAGCATACAGATCACGTGAAGGCCATGTGCCTGGTGACTCCTTTCGCGGAGAAGTACCGGCTGCCCGTCTATGCTTCGCGCGGGTTCTGGAGGTGGTATTCGCGCTACGCTTGCCGTCTGGACAGGGACCTTGCCCGGCCCATAGCGGCAGGGGAGGAAGTGAGCGTCTCAGGGTCCCGCGTGAGAGCATTCGCTAAACCCCATGACGCGTTTGAGCCATTGGGTTTTGTCGTCGAGTGCGACGGCGAAAGGGCCGGGTTCGCCATGGACTTGGGCCACGTGACGGAAGAAGTGGAATCGTGCCTTAAGGGTGTGGAGTACCTGGTCTTCGAATCCAACCACGACGTGGATATGGAGAAACGTTCCGGAAGGCCCTGGCCGCTCATCCAGCGAGTCCTCGGGAGCCTTGGTCACCTTTCCAACGACCAGGCGGCTCAGGCTCTTTGCGCTTTGGTGACCGGTGAGACCAGGCGGGTCATTCTGGCCCACCTGAGTATCGACTGCAACACTCCTGAGATCGCCCGTTCGGTCGTACTGGAGAGTCTTGAGGAAGCAGGGAAGAGGGTGCCCGTGGACGTCGCTCCTCCCCGGGAGACGGCTCTCTACAGATAACCTTCAGTCATGAATGCCGGCGCTTGAATATCATATGAATGTGTCGCCGGATGTTTCGGAGGAGGACTTCGTTTTGATTGACAGAGGGGGGTGTTAATCCTAGAATCTTGTTTGGTTCGTCTTTTGGGTGGCGAACTATTTCCTCCATCTTCCAGAGGGGTTGTTCATTACCTGAAAGGGGGCTGAGAATGGAAATGCAGGCGTTGGGCCGACACATTCTG
>CAZYFG010000015.1:18388-21314 GCA_964646835.1 uncultured Eubacteriales bacterium
AGGTCTACGGGTGCGATTTCAGCATACTGAACGACCTCGACAAGATCCGAGAGATCTTGGTCAGTGCGGCTATCTCCGCCGGGGCGGAAGTGAGAGAGACAGCGTTTCACAGGTTTTCACCGCAGGGAGTAAGCGGAGTGGTGGTGATCTCCGAATCGCATCTGTCCATACACACGTGGCCTGAGCTGGGCTATGCGGCGTTGGATGTGTTCACGTGCGGTGAGAAGGTTGACCCGTGGGTTGCACTAGAGGCGGCGAAGAAAGGGTTCAAAGCGACATCGGTGAAGGCGAGCGAGATCAAGAGAGGCCTTGTGGAGGAAACCCAGACTCAATGCGCGTGCTAAGAATACCTATCAAGAAAGGTGATAGTTATTTTACCGAGAACCGGTAAAGAAGAGGATCACACAGCGAACGAATAGACCTTGCCGCGAAAAGAAGCGCCAAGGTCTATTCATTTTCTGTGTGCGAAAGGTTTTCAGGTAGTGACATAGAGAACTATCTATGCCCGGAACCGGTCGTTACGCCATACAGATTAAGGGAGGCAGTTAGTTGGAGGAACGGCTGAAGCTCTTGAAAGAGATCTCCGAGTTGCCGGGCGTCTCAGGGTTTGAGGATGAGGTCAGGAAGTACATAGGGAGCAAGATGGCGGACCTATGCGAGGTAAGCCGCGACAACTTAGGCAGCGTGATCTGCAAGAAAGTCGGGTCGACCGAGAGTCCCCGCCTCATGTTCGCAGGACATATGGACGAAATCGGCATGATGGTCACCTACATAACCAAGGAAGGCTTCCTGAAGTTCCAGACTCTCGGCGGTTGGTGGGAACAGGTCATGCTGGCCCAGCGTGTCATCGTCAAGACGCGCTCGGGAGATGTCCTCGGGATCGTCGGTTCGAAACCTCCTCACATCCTGACCCCCGAAGAACGGGGCAAGGTCTGCCAGAGGGCGGATATGTTCATCGATATAGGGGCATCGAGCAGGGAAGACGCCGAGTCCATGGGAGTCGTTCCGGGAGACCCGGTTATCCCCGTCTCCCCGTTCACCCAGATGACAAATCCCAAGTACCTTGTGGGCAAAGCGTGGGACAATAGGATAGGGTGCGCCGTCTTCATGGAGGTCATCAAGAACCTCCAGGGGAAAGACCACCCCAATACGGTGTACGGCGTCGGGACCGTACAAGAGGAGACGGGTCTCCGGGGCGCGGCCACCAGCGTCTCGATAGTTGAACCCGACATCGGCTTTGCCATAGAGACGGACATCGCCGGGGACACTCCGGGAGTGAAAGAACACGAAGCCCAGGCCAAACTCGGACAAGGACCGAGTATCCTTCTCTATGATTCGTCCATGATAGCCCACAGGAGGCTACGGGACTTCGTGGTTGATACCGCCAAAGCATTGGGCATGAAGCCGCAGTTCAACTCCATGCCGGGAGGCGGTACCGACGCCGGCAGGATGCACCTTTACAAAGCAGGCGTTCCCAGCCTGGTGGTGGGTGTGCCGACGAGATACATCCACAGCCACTCAGGCATAATCCATAGGGACGACTTCGACGCCCTGGTGAGTCTCATGACCGAAGTCGCCATGAGGCTTGACAAGAGCGCTGTCGAGGCAATCAAAGGAGAGTAGCGTTTTGGTAGAAAGGACACTGGTACTGCTTAAGCCTGACACCGTGGCCAGGGGATTGTGCGGCGAGATCATATCGAGGTTCGAGAGGAAAGGCTTGCGCCTTGTGGGGATGAAACTCATGAAGGTTGACGAAGCCCTCGCCAAGAGGCACTACGCGATGCATGAGGGCAAGCCGTTCTTCCAGGGGCTTATCGAGTACATAACCGCTCTCCCCATCGTTGCCATGGTATGGGAAGGACCAAACGCCATAGCCAACGTGAGATCGGTCATGGGGGCGACCGACCCGTCGAAAGCCGCGCCGGGGACCATCAGGGGCGACTACGCCCTCGACATCTCCAACAACTTGGTGCACGGCTCCGACTCTCCGGAGTCGGCAGCGCGCGAGATCGGGCTGTTCTTCCGGGAGGAAGAGGTCCTTACGTGGGTACGCCCGCAGGAGAAGTACATCACGGGTTAGGCGTGTTTCGCGACTGGTTAGGCGCGTTTACAGGTGCGGTTGGGTAGTTCCAGCCGGATTTGCTTCGGATTAGGAGGCCGCTCCGGTAGTGCACCGCGTGACGGGCGGGAGCGGCCTTCCTTGTCTAGCCGCAGAAGAGACTGACCGTTCAGCCCACGTGAAGAGGAGGGGCCGACGTGAGCACAGAGACGACCGCCCGGGGCCAGATTCTTGTGGGGACGGCAGGGTTCAGCTACGCGGACTGGAGGGGCGTTTTCTATCCCGAGGACATGAAGCAGCGGGAGTTCCTCGAGTACTACGCGCGGGAATTCCCTTGCGTGGAGATTGACTTTACGTATTACCGCCAGCCGTCGGCAGTGACAATGAGGAGCATGGCCAGCCGTGTTCCCCCGGATTTCCGGTTTACGGTGAAAGCCCACAGGACCTTGACACACGAGATACCCGAAAGGACAGAACTGGAAAAAGAGATCGATACCTTCGTCCAAGGGGTTCTGCCCATGGCGGAAGCCGGCGTCCTCGGGTGCGTGCTGTACCAGTTTCCCTGGTCATTCAAGTACACGGAGGACAACCTTGCCTACGTGAACTCGCTGGGCAAACTCCTGCCCGTGGCGCCCCCCGTCATAGAGTTCCGCAACGTGAGTTGGGCGAGGGAGGATGTCTACAAGTCGCTCAAGTCTTCGGGCACCGGTTTCTGCTGCGTCGATGAACCCAACCTCCGGGGTCTCTTTCCAAAGGTCTCTCTGGTCACGTCCAATCAAGCGTACGTGAGGTTCCACGGCAGGAACGCCGCCAAGTGGTTCAATCACAAGGAGGCATGGGAGCGGTACGACTACCTCTATGCCGACG
>CAZYFG010000016.1:0-6384 GCA_964646835.1 uncultured Eubacteriales bacterium
CATCACACGGCCCCCATCAACATGATCTATGCGCTGAACGAGGCCCTGAGGATCATCAAGGAGGAAGGCCTTGAGGCCAGGTTCGCCAGGCACAAAGCCGCTCAGGCGGCCCTCATATCGGGCCTTGAGGCTCTGGGCCTTAAGCCCGTGGTCAACGAACCCTACAGGCTGCCGAGCCTTACCACCGTCTATGTGCCGGAAGGTGTCAACGAAGCCGCCGTCAGGAAGCAGCTCCTTGACGAGTTCGGCATAGAGATCGGCGCAGGCTTGGGTGTGTTCAAGGGCAAGATATGGCGTTTCGGGATGATGGGCTCCAATGCCAACAGAGCGAACGTCATCCGGGTCTTGGGTGCTCTCAAGGACATTCTGGGATAGCGGGATTCCTAGTTCGGAATAGTGGCAGTTTGGGATAGCGGTCTTTCGAGTCCGGCGGACAGGCCCGGCTAGCATGGGGCCTGCCCGCCGGATCTTTCTGTGAGTTATCTTGAGTTACCTTACGCCCGAGGAAACCGCTTCGGCCACATCTTCCAGGTCGAAAGTCAACTTGGCGGGAGGCAGGCTCTTCAGTATGACAGAGCCGTATCTCTTTGTAGCTATTCTGGGGTCCAGGAGGACTACCGCGCCCCGGTCCGTCTTGGTACGGATCAGGCGCCCGAATCCCTGCTTGAGCTTCAGGGTCGCTACGGGTAGCGAGTAGTGGGTGAACGGTACAAGCCCCTGGCTTCTCCAGACCTGTTCGCGGGCTTCCATCACCGGGTCGTCGGGTACCGGGAACGGCAGTTTGGTGATGACGACGCACGAGAGGGCATCGCCGGGGACATCAACACCCTCCCAGAACGAATCGAGGCCAAAAAGCACCGCGTTGCCCATTTCCCTGAAGTCCCTGAGCAAGGCATCTCGGGGCGCGTCACCTTGCTTCAGGAAGGGATATCCCTTTTCCTGAACGCGGTCTCGCACGAGCTCGGCCACACGTTCCATTGACTTTCTGTTGGTGAAGAGCACGAACATCCGCCCGCCCGTCATAGAGGCGACTTCCACCACTTTCTCGGCGACGTAGTCTCCGAACGGCACGCTGTTCACGTCTTGGCCCCTGCTATCTCTAGGAATGCACAGGCGTGCCTGTTCCCGGTAGTCGAAGGGCGACCCCAAGATCAGCTCCTTAGCATCGTCCAAGGAGAGCATCCTTTTCTGATAGTCGAACGAGGACCCCGTTGCCAGAGTGGCTGAGGTGAGGATTGCCGACGGGAGGGTTGACCACAACGCCTCCTGAAGATAGGGCCCTACGTCCAGGGGCGCCTTCTTGAGCAATACTTGGCCTCGCCTCGTGCCTTCGGCGGATTCGGCCCAGTAAACGTGGGTCTCACCGTCGCCTTCCAGGCTGGATATGCTCGCGAGGTCCTGGGACAGAGCCGTGAAGCGTCTCTTCAACGACGAGACCTCAAACCGCTCTTCATCCGACAGGTCGAAGTCCTCCCAGTACTGGATCTCCTTCCCGAACTCCCTGATGGACTTCACGATCTCTGGGTCAAAGGAACCCTCGTCCCTTAGCCTGGCTTTGTCTTTCTTGGCCGAACGGATAGGGTCCAGCTTTCTCAGGACATCGCTGATGGCAGAGGCCCTCCGGTCCAGTTCATCTCGGAGGTGCCGGATCCCGTCTCTCGTGATGCTCCTGCCAATTGCGCCGCTCGTTGCCATGCGCACGGTGTCGTCGACAAGCCGCTTCAGCCGGCCCGGGCTCACCTCGGTTCCCATGCTGTCGCGGATGGCGTCCTCCAAGTGGTGGGCTTCATCGAAAACGACTGCCTCATATCCCGGAAGTAGCCCTACGCGGCCGCCGCTCTGGTTCCAGATGGCCAGGTGTGCCGCGAACAGGGCGTGATTCACGACGATGATATGGGACTCATCCAGGAGCCTCCTGCGCTTTTGGTAGAAGCATCTCCCGTTCTCGGGGCACTTGGTGGACATGCACCGGTCGCCTTCCGAGCAAATCAGCGACCAAGCAGCATCGGGAACAGGGAAGGGCAGCCGTTCACGGTCGCCGTCCCAGGACCCGTCCGCTGCAAGCTCGGAAATATCCTGAATGGCCTTTTCTTCGGCGTTGGCGACGAAGAGGGAGGTGTTCTGGGCGACATCTTCACATGCCTTTTTCAGGCGTCTGAGGCACAAGTAGTGGCCGCGGCCTTTCATGTACGAGTACCTGAGGTCGAACTCGGCCTCTCTCATGAGGTCCGAGACCAGCGGGATGTCCTTATACATCAGTTGTTCCTGGAGGTTCACCGTGTGGGTGGATACCACGACCCGCTTCCCCGACTCACGGCTCCAAAGAGCGGCAGGGAAGAGGTAGGCCAAAGACTTGCCAATCCCGGTACCGGCCTCCACCAAGAGATGGGAGCCGGTGGAGAGGGAGTCCCACACCGCGAGGGCCATCTCAAGCTGCTGGGGTCGCTCCTCGAAACCGGTCACCCTCGAAGCGAGAAGACCGCCCTGCGAAAAGGCGGCTTTCACTAGATCTACGGGTTCACCCAGAAAAGCAGTCAACTGAGCGGACTCCAAGCGTCTCCCAACCCCCAGGATATCCTGCTACCCGAATTCTAAAGGTTGGGAGACTTCGGGCGCAATCCGTCTAGAGGCTGAGAGGTTACGAAGGCTTAGACGGCACTCAGGGATTGGAGGTCATCTCCAGAGTTTTTCCAGGAATTCACGGGTCCACTTGAGACGGTCGGTCAACGAGCTGCCCTTGTCGCCGGTATACCATAAACCGGTGTGTTCTCCGGATGAATCTACCTTCCCGCCATCGTCTGTCTTGCCTGTAGAACCTTTTTTCCCAGGTTCGTTGTTTTCGTCCTTGCCCGGGAGATTCTTGTTTGAAGGACCGGGCGAACGGTGATCTTTATCGTTCTTGTCGTCCTTGTCGTCTTTGTCTCCCTTGCCGCCTTGCTGGTTTCCCTTGTCCTTGCCCTCTGACTCAGGTTTGCCGGGTTTGTCTTCTCCCTTGCCGGAGTTGTTGCCGCTCCCTTTGTCCCCGGACGGGTCGTTGCTCGGCTTGCCCGGCTCCTTGGTCCCTTGAGGGACCGCCGGGCCATCTCCCTGGTCGCCTTCCTTGTGCTTGTCGCCGCTCTCCTTGTGAGACTCCTTTGACATCTCCTTGAGCGTCTTCAGCCAGTCTTTGGTGAGCTTCTCCAGTTCTTTGATGGACTTCTTGGAGTCCTTCTCCAACTCGAGTTCAGGCAGGTTCTTCCGAATCATGTCAAGGTAGGATTCGGCATCGTATTTCTTCTGCTGGCCCGGGGGGATGTGGTTGTCGGGCTTTCCCGTGCCGCCGCTCTGGCCGGGTGTGCTGGGTTCTCCGGGGTTGCCGGAATGGGCCGGCTTGGTGCCGGCATGCGGCTCACTGCCGGCGCCGGAAGAGCCGGGCAGGGGATTACCGGAAGAAACGGGTTCATTGGAGCCGGCCGGGTCTCCCTGGCTCCCGGGCTCTTGAATATGCAAGGGCTCGGCCACGGGTTCAGGATCCGAGGGTTCGGTTACAGGCTCTGTCCCCGGGTCGTCGGGCGGGCTCAAAAGGGTAGCCGATTCCAGGTCCCACATGGCCCACGACGCAGCTCGTCCTGCGGAGAGACCCAGCTCGTGTGCCACGGCTCTGGTCTCCATGTCCAACACAACCGCAGTGGCTTCACCTACCGAATCGAATACTTTCTTGGCAAGATCGGCTATGAGGGACGATTGCCCGCTCTTCTTGCCGGACTCACCCGGTTCCGGCTGCGAGTCCGCCTTCGGTTCGGTCACAGGTATGAACGCCACCACGACCTTCCCGCCGTTGGGCATCGCCCGCCGGAGCTCCGTGAGGACCGTCTGCACAGGCTGCATCTCTACCCTGAGCCCCGAGAGGGCTTGAGCCCCGGCTTCATCGAGCGCGACGGCCTTCTTCACCAAGCCGCGGTCGTTCACCTCAAGTTCGACGCTTCCCGCTACCTCTCCCGATGAGTCGAAAGTCACGTAGGCCAAGACCGGTCTGGCGTATAGATAATGCCGGTATCCAAAGAAAGAAAGGAAAATGAGGACGGCCGCGAGAGCTGTCGCCGGAACCAGTCTTTGCCAAACAAATCCCTGGAACCGTGGTGAGGGCACTATGACTTCTTCTCCCGGCATGAGATCCCGCCGGTCTTTCCAGGTCACGAACTCTCCGCTCTTGGTGATGGCCGTGACTCTGTTGCGAGTCCGCTTCACCACCAGCCCGCGTCTGTCATTCAAAGTCCTTCACCTACCGCTCGCGCTAAAGTTCGAGAAACTCTCGAAGGCTGCCCAAGTCGTGGGCAAGGATGAGGGCGATGGCCGTTATGTAGGCCCTCTGCCGCTCCAGTGTTTTCTTTGACACCTTTAAATCATCCGGCAGGACCGCCAAGATGTCGAGTATTGGCAGTTTCCTTTCGGCAAGGAATTTGTCCCTGAGATCCCGGTTTGTCGCGAGTACGTTCCCTATGCCCATTGCCCTTTGCCGTGCGTCAATGTGCTTTGGGGTCGACCTCACGACATCCTTGAGACTGAGCCTGAAACGTGAGAGGGCCTGTTCCCACCGCTCGATGTCGTCACGTCTCTCGAGGACCTTGGACCAACCGTCAAGGTCGTAAGTCCTCGAGACTTCTGCGTCCATTGGCCAGTCTTCCGAATCCTCCACCGGCGCGACCGAGGAAAACGGCACCTCGTCGCGGCGGCCTTCCCTGCGGTAGTAGTCGATGAGCCTCCTGCGGATGACTGTCGCCGCGAAGGCCAGAAACCCCGGTTTCGGGCTTGAATAAGCGTTGATTGCCTCGTTGAACGCGAGAAGGGCTACGCTGACTTCGTCGTCTTTGCCGACGGTCAGGTATCTTCGCGCCGCCGCCGAAGCCGTTTTCAGGATGAACGGAGTATAGTCACGTATGAGGTCCTCCCGTGCTTGGGAGTCCCCATCCCGAGCTCTGGCGACTCTTCCCTCCACCGTCCAGGTGGAAGTTAGCGTAAGAAATGACAATATCAATGTGTCGTTCACCGGCATCGATCTTCTGCGCCCTTATCGCGAATACCTCTTTGCCTGGGGTTTTCCCAAGCACGGCGGCCAATCCGCGCAAGGAGGGTGAGTCGCAAGACACTTCGCAGGATGACCCCCACCTCCATCTCTCCGATACCTATAGAATCGAAGGCAGGGCGGATTTCTTGGATGGCGAGGATATTTCGTGGTGCGATATACTTGTGGTGCGAAGCAAATTGTAGTATGCTCATGTGGATGACCATATGTCTGAACGATCATACTTATCATGACACGGCACTAACCGTAGCATGATTCCAAAAGGGGGGAGGGGGCTTCGGTTGAGTCACATATTGCGGAACAAGTTCCTTGGTTCTGCGACAGTGGGTGAGCGGGGCCAGATCGTCATTCCCGCGGAAGCACGCAGGGAGTACGGTTTGGAGATTGGAGATAAGATAATGGTCTTCGCCAGCCGGCACGGAGCAGGGATCATTCTCATCAAAGCAGAGCACGTGACTCGGATGCTGTCTGACACCATCGACCAACTCGGCAAAATCGTGCAGGCGTCCACCAAACCGGATGTTACGGAGTAGTCGGAGGAGGGTCACTGGTTGCATACTCTCAAGAGACTCACGAGGTTCGCGGTCCCGTACTGGAAGATCTACTTGGCCACATTCGTGTTGGTTTTCGGGATCACGGGCATGGAGCTCGTGCAGCCGCTAATCATTAGATGGATTGTTGACGAGATAATCGGGAACAGAGCTTGGCACAGGCTTCTCTTGGGAGTCCTGCTCATGGGGGGCGCGTCCCTGGTAGCGGCGGTGCTGGGCTATGCGCAACGCTACGGCATGTCGTGGGCAGGGCAGAGGATAATCTTCGATATCCGCAACAAGCTCTATGAACACCTCCAGCAGCTCTCGTTCAGCTTCTACGACAAAGCTCAGACCGGACAGTTGATGTCCAGGGTCACCGCCGACGTTGAGCAGACCAGGAATTTCCTTGCCGACCAGGTTATCAGGATTGTGGCGTCCACTGTCCGCTTTGCGGCGTCCATAGTGCTTATGTTGTCTCTTGACTGGAGACTGACGCTCGTGGCCATGATCCCGGTGCCGATACTCGCTTGGCGGGTAAAGGTCTATTCCACCGTCATTCGTCCGAGGTTCTGGGCCATACAGCAGATGCTGGCGGTCATGACCGCTACACTGCAGGAGAACGTGACCGGACAGCGTGTGGTCAAAGCTTTCGCCCGCAAGGATCACGAGACCGATAAGTTCGAACGGGACAACATGGAGCTTCTTCAGAAGAACGTTGACACGGTCCGGGCATCGGCCGTCAACGAAGCCATGATGATGCTCTTGGTCGAGTCGTCGCTCGCTCTCATC
>CAZYFG010000016.1:6394-17564 GCA_964646835.1 uncultured Eubacteriales bacterium
GATTCTAGGCGGCGCCCTCAGCGTAGGTACGCTCGTGGCGTTCAACGCCCTGATGCTCGATACTCTGAGACAGGTCCGGATGCTGGGGATGTGGGTCAGCGGAGCCCAAAGGACCATCGCGGCGGGCGACCGCATATTCGAGATCCTCGACACCAAAGCCGACGTCTCGGATAAGCCCGGCGCCGTACCTCTGCCGCCGGTCCAAGGGGCAGTCACTTTTGAGAACGTGAGTTTCGCCTACGACGGCGTGAACAAGGTGCTTCATGACATCAACTTCACCGTGAAACCGGGTGAGACCATAGCCATCTTGGGCGGGACCGGATCCGGGAAGTCAAGTCTCATAAACCTTATCCCTAGGTTCTACGATGTGACCGAGGGACGCGTGCTCGTCGACGGGCATGACATCAGGGATGTGACGCTGGACAGCCTGAGGAGAAACATCGGTGTTGTTACACAGGAGACCTTCCTGTTCTCGGCCTCCTTAAGGGATAACATCGCCTACGGCAAGCCGGAAGCCACGGAGGAGGAGATCCGCAGGGCAGCGGCAGCCGCGCATATCGACGACTTCATCGACAGCCTGCCCAACGGCTACGACACGGTGATCGGTGAGCGCGGCGTAGGGCTCTCCGGTGGCCAGAAGCAGCGCGTCGCCATCGCCAGGGCGCTACTCATGGATGCCAAGATACTGCTCCTTGATGAGTCCACCTCAAGCGTGGACGTGGAGACGGAGATGCAGATCCAGAAGGCTTTTGCCGAACTCTTGAAGAACAGGACTTCCTTCATAATCGCACAGAGGCTGTCCACGGTGCGGAACGCCGACAGGATCATTGTGTTGGACAAGGGCAGGATCGCCGAAGAAGGCACGCACAAGACTCTCCTGGAGAAGGGCGGCATATACACCGCCATCTACGACCTCCAGTTTAGGAGCCAGGAGAAAGAAGAGTTCCAGCGTGAGGTCGCTTCAACGGAAGGCGGTGAAAGGTAATGGGCATGCACTTCCACGGGGCCGGGCGCGGAAGGCTCGATGCCGACGATCTCAGTCTAAAGAACGTTAGCTTCAAACACCTAGGCAGGACCAAGGAATTCGTGATGCCTTTCCTGTCACGCCTGTCTTTTGCCATGCTGTTGGTCATAATCCTGGGCATACTCGGACTTCAGGGCCCCGTCATCATCGGGCGCGTCGTCGACCTTGTGCAAACTGAGACCGGTACCTACGACCAGTTGCACCGTCTTGTGGCGCTCTACGTGGGGTTGCAGATCGTCATAGCAGTGCTCAGGTATACCCAGACTTACGTCATGTCCTGGACGGGTCAGCACATGCTCTATTCCATACGGAAGAAGCTGTTCGTTCACCTTCAGGACTTGGGGCTGGACTTCTATGACAGGCTTCAGGCCGGAAGGATCATGTCCAGGGTCGTAAACGACGTGGAATCCATCAACCACCTGTTGGCCGGAGGCTCGCTGAACCTCCTTTCCGACTTCGTGAACATCTTTGGTATCATCTACATCATGCTCAGGCTGAACGCCAGACTGGCAATGGTCACGTTCGTGACGCTGCCCCTCTTGTTCTTCACAGTCTACTTCCTGCAGTCAAGGCTCACGCGCGCGTACCACAAGACCAGGCGGAAGCTTGCGGACATAGCGGCGAACCTGCAGGAATCCATATCAGGCATGAAGATCACTCAGGCGTTTTCTCGGGAAGACCAGAACGCGGACCGCTTCAACGATACCAACCGGGAGAACTTCCAGGCCCAGATGGAAGCCGCCCGGCTTCACGCCGTGTTCTTCCCGCTGGTAGACATTATCAGCACCATTGGTGTGGGACTTGTATACTACTACGGCGGCATGAGGATGTCGTTGGGTGACGCCGCGGTTACCATCGGCACCATCACCATCTTCGTGAACTACACCAACCGGTTGTTCTGGCCCATCCGGAACTTGGTAGAGGTCTGGAACTGGGTTCTTCAGGCAGCGGTCTCTTCAGAGCGTGTCTTCGAGGTGCTTGACACCGAGCCCAATGTACAGGACAAACCCGAGGCGGTAGAGCTCCCCAGCGTGAGGGGTCATGTGCAGTTCCGGGACATCACTTTCGGGTATGACCCGTCCCTTCCCGTGCTGCACAACGTCAACATCGAGGCGAAGCCCGATGAGACCATCGCCTTGGTAGGTCCCACGGGCGCAGGCAAGAGCTCCGTCATTAACCTCTTGTGCAGGTTCTACGACGTCCAGGGCGGCGCGGTGCTGGTCGACGGTCACGACGTTCGCGACGTCACCATCCAGTCCCTCAGGCGAAACCTGGGGATCGTGCTCCAGGATACGGTTCTCTTCTCGGGCACCATCCGTGAGAACATCCGCTACGGCCGGCTTGACGCAACCGATGAGGAGGTCGAGGAAGCGGCCAAAGTGGTGGGCGCCCACGACTTCATCATGAGACAGCCTGACGGCTATGACACGGAAGTCAGGGAGAGGGGCTCCAGGCTCTCAGTGGGGCAAAGGCAGCTACTGGCTTTCGCAAGAGCACTCCTGGCAAACCCGAGGATCCTGATCCTAGACGAGGCCACGTCTTCCGTGGACGCGTACACAGAGCTCCTTATCCAGCGGGCGCTTGAAAAGCTCTTTAAGGGAAGGACTTCGATCGTCATCGCCCACAGGCTCTCAACTATCAGAAACGCCGACCGCATCTACGTGATCGACCGGGGCAAAGTGGTCGAGGTCGGGAACCACGAGGAACTGGTTGCCGAGGGCGGGCTCTACAAGTCGCTCTATGAGAAGCAGTTCACGGGTGCGCCTTTGGTCGATGAAGAGCCTAAAGGGGAGGAGCCGTTAAAGGGCAGAGCACGCCTCAGACCTGCTACAGGAGACTAGACGTTTCTTGGGCGCCTCGCCTTCGGTTCGGGGGCAAATGCGCAGGGCTAAGGGTATAGGGCTGAAGGCGTGATGCCAAAGGCGTGAGTTTGGAAGAGGGGCGACCCAGACCGCCCCTCTTTCCCCTATCAGTCAACGTAGTGGTTGGCTCGTGTGGTGAACCGGTAGTACCTTATCCCCTCGGTAACCGCACGTATGCCGGCGAAAGACTTGTCGAGGTAGACCGCTTCCAGACGTTGGTTTATCCTCGCCGGTCCCCTCAAAGAGTAAGCCAGCGAGCCTGAGAGGGGGACGGTATCCCACCGGATGATGGAGACTGAATAACCGGGAGGGACGGAGAGGACGGTTTCCCCTCCAAGGGCTTCTGGAGGCGCGCTCAAGAGGGTATCCAGTCCCCGGAGCTCGAAGCCGTGCGGGAAGCTCCTGGGCGATACGGGTTCAGAGAAGGTGAGCGACACAAGGTCGGCCTGCTCCTTCTGTTCAAAACCGGCAACAAACCGCTTGGCGGGGAACCCTCCGTCTTCAGATACCTCCTCGTCGTTCGGGGCCGGAGTCCTAGCCAGATTGGCCCAATCGAAGCCGGCCACGCTGGGAAGGGGCACGCGGCTTAGCCCTGACAGGCTTGTGAATGACTCCTCCTCACCGGAAGCGCCATGAATGAGAGTCACTTGGCGGATGGGTACGGGCGAAATGAAAGATAGATAGGCCTCGTATTCGTGAACCTCTTCCACCACGGCCCAAGCTGGAACAGACGGGCTGTAGGGAGCCAACAAGAAGAACCCTGACACGGCTATCAGCGCGAGAGCAGCCACCTCACACAAAGAGAGGAGAAGGAAGCGCTTTCGGGGAATGGGCCGGGGCATCCGCATGGTCGAGAGGACGGAAGCAGCTACGACCCCCAAGGACAGGGCAGAGATCAAAGAACCCCTGTTCAGCTTGGTCCAAGCGGCGCGATATGCTGCCTGGGCGAGAGGCGAGAGAGGATTTCCCGCCCAGAACACGCTGAGGAGAGGGACCAGGTAGAGAAGCCTCGCGAACCACAACGCGAAGGGCGATGGGGGCCGGTTCTCGCCCAGGGGCCCTTGGGGCCGGAGAAACAGGGCGGCTATCCCGTGGGCCGTTCCGCCCAAGAGGAGGGACGGGAGCATCTCCCATCCGGTATATGAAGCACCGGCAATTAGGGCGGAGCGCACCCCTAGGCCGAACGCGCATCCCCATACGGTCTTACCTTCGGGCGGTTTCTCTCCTACCTTGGACATCTCGTGTATGTGATGGATGCGCGACCGGATGCTCCACAGCCTCAAGAAAGCCGCCGAGACCAGGAGCGCAAAGATTACGAACACGAGGGCGAGAGACCGTCCGGGAAGGATGTCCGATACGTACCTTACCGGGGCCCTGTTGCTGAACACGGAGTCAAGGAGCATGGAGAGCGCCGCAGCCGCGCATGTACCCGCGCACAACGCAAACGTTGAGAAGTCCTTGGGAAGGCTTATCACGGTGACGACAGCGAGCAGCGCGGCCAAGACGAGCCCGCCTACCGCGAGCGTCTGCGCGGGCGCATAGAAGGTCTTGCCAAGGAGCGTCCACACGTGCAGGTCTTTGACTGCCGGACCCTCCGTAGGCAAGGGTGCGCCCAACACTCCGACAAGAGCCTGAGCAGTCACACTCACTTTCTCGCCTCGCGTAGTCATCGGAGTGGAGGCGTTCGAGAGCTTGCGGGTCGGGTGCGCAAATGGTAGTCCGACGGTGAGGACCGGCAAACCCAAAGACGCCAGCACGTCATGCTCGGTGCTGTAGCCGCCGCCTACTAGAGCCCTGTCGGGTGAGACGGCGTCTCCTGCTGCCCATCGCCCTGCGATGAGGTTCTGTGTCCAATCGGTAGCGATAAAGGGATCGAGGCCTGCGCTCCCGGCACCTTCCATCATCCTTTCCACGAGCGAAAGGGGGACTTCGGGCCCTGTAACCAAGGGGAGTCTATCGACAGCTTGCAGATCACCTAGAGCCACGAACGCGCTGACCGTAATCCCGTCCTTCTCGAGGACCTCCAGGAGCGCCCGCATCCCCGCTCCGTTTTGGTGGTGACCCGAGACGAAAGCTATGCCGAACTCTCCGGAGTCCCTGTCCAAGAGGCGTGCCATTTCCAGCCCCAGGGATGTTGACACCGCAGTAGCCGAAGGGGGCATGGGGTCATCCGCAAGGTCTGCGAAAAGGTTGTCGTAAGGAGAGATTATGAGGTAGTCCAGACGCTTTGCAGACGGCGATTCGAGCGCCAGGAGGTTTTCGCCGCTCACTCGCTCATACACGATTTTCTTGTCCCGGTGAGACACGGTCTTAGAGACGTTCGTGTAAGGGAGCCTCCTGGTGGACCATCCCTCTATTTGGAGCTGGCCAGAAAGATAGGAGAGAAGCCTGCCTGCCTCGTAGGACGAGGTCTTGCGCTCCGGGAAGGCCCGGGCAATCCGGAGGGCCAGGTCCGAATCCATGGGAGCGCCTGCTTGCGTCACCGAGGTTGGAACAAGCGCGCAGGCGAGGATAGCCACCATGGTCGCCAAGACCAAGTAGTGTGATGGTTTTCGCATTGAGGGGTTCACTCCATTGGGAACGGCTATTCTCTTCTCATTCTACGGGGACCGCGTCGTTCCTGTCCTGGGAGGCTATGTGGGTCGCGCGGTGGCAAATCCGACCTCGGCGGCTTTCTACTTCCCGCTGCCTTTGCCTCCGGCCACGCCCCGGAAGAGGGTAAACAGCCTGTGGATGCCCGCAAGGAGGCCCAAGATGAGCCCTATTGGAGCGAAGAGAGCCGAACCGCCGCTCCGGTCCACCCAGGTGCCGATAAGGTAGCCCGCCAGTGTGGAGGCAACCAGCGAGAAGCCTGCGCCGAGGATGACGCCGGCCGTGACGTCCAGACCTCGTTTTGGGGTGTAGGGCTTCGGATCGGGCTTCGGACCGCCTTTCCCACCCGGGTCGCTCTTCACGAAAAGCCCTCCTCATGAAGAGGTTGCGCCTTTTTGTACGGAACCATTATAGACCTTGTCTGGTGGAAGCGGTACGATGTAGGCGTAGGTACCCAAACATCGGCATGGGAGGGTTTCGGCACCATGAAGCTTTCATCTCGGGCCAAGGCCATCGGAGCGTCGCCTACTCTGGCGCTCGACGCCAAGACCAAGGAGCTGATCCGCCAGGGCGTGGACGTGCTCAGTTTCGGAGTCGGCGAGCCTGACTTCGACACCCCTACTCATATCAAAGATGTGGCCATCGAGGCTATCAAGTCCGGGTTCACCAAGTACACTCCGTCCTCGGGGATTCCTGAGCTCCGCGAGGCGGTGTGCAAGAAACTCAAAGAGGACAACGGTCTGGAGTACAAGCCCAACGAGGTCTTGGTATCCGTAGGAGCCAAGCATTCCATCTACAACGCGGTCATGGTCCTCTGTGACGAAGGGGATGAAGTCATCATCCCGGAGCCGTGGTGGGTGAGCTACCCTGAAATGGTGCGGCTGGCCGGCGGCAAGGTGGTCACAGTGCCGACCGGCATTGAACAGGGATTCAAGATAACCGCCGAACAGCTTGAGGCGGCAGTCACCGACAGGACGTCGCTCCTCCTGCTGAACACCCCCAGCAACCCGACGGGCGCCGTTTACACAGAAGATGAACTCAAGAGAATCGCCGAGGTGTGCGTCAAACACAACATCGCGGTCATCTCCGACGAGATATACGAGAAATTGATATATGAAGGAAAGCACGTATCCTTCGCCGCGCTGGGACCCGAGGTCAAGGCCTTGACGGTCACCGTCAACGGTGTCTCCAAGTCCTACGCCATGACCGGGTGGCGTATCGGCTACGCCGCGGGCCCCAAGGAAGTAATCGCCGCCATGGCTAACGTTCAGAGCCACGCCACGTCGAACCCGAACTCAATCGCCCAGAAGGCTGCCGTTGCGGGGCTTTTGGGTCCCCAAGAGCCGCTGGAGCAGATGAGACGCGAGTTTGCAAAGCGCCGGGATTACATGGCAAGAAGGCTGGATGAGATGCCCGGCTTCAGGTGCCTGGTCCCGCCGGGAGCTTTCTACTGCTATCCGGATGTTTCGGGGAAAATGGTTAACGATGACTCGGACCTTGCCGGCATCCTCCTGAACGACGGGCGGATCGCCGCGGTGCCGGGGATCGCTTTCGGTACCAAAGGATACCTCCGCTTCTCCTACGCCACCTCCATGAAGATCATTGAGGAAGGCATGAACAGGCTGGCGGAAGTCATGAAGACCATGGAGTAGAACCGCGCATGAAAAAAGGGCAGAGGTTCAGGCCTGGCTGTTTCCGCGGCGCTCGCGTAGCCGTTGTTGGCATGGGCAAGTCGAACCAAGCCCTGGCCCGGTATTTATTGAGGGAGGGCGCGGAGGTAACGTGCTTCGACCGGAAGACCGCCGGAGAGATCGGTCCGGCGTACGCGGAACTCACGGCTCTCGGAGTCAAGTGGAGCCTGGGTGAAGGTTACCTCTCGGCCCTCCCTCGTTTTCCATGGGTGTTCCTAACCCCTGGGATGAAGAAGAACCTTCCTGAAATCCTCGCTGCGCGAGAAAGCGGCGCCGTGATAACCGGCGAGATCGACCTCCTCTTGGATCGCATGAGATGTCCCGTGGTCGCGGTGACGGGCAGCGCCGGCAAGACGACTACGTGCACCCTGGCTGGGCTAATGTTGCGCGAAAGCCTTCCGGGCAAGCGGGTCTTTGTAGGCGGCAACATAGGTTCGGTCCTTATCGAAGAGGTAGACGACATTCCGGAGGACGCCGTTGTCGTGCTTGAACTCTCCAGCTTCCAACTGGAGCTCGTCGGCCGGAGTCCGGGGGTGTCCGCGGTCCTCAATGTGAGACCCAATCACCTGGATATCCACGAGAGCTTCGATGATTACGTCCAGGCCAAGAAGCGCATATTCCGCACCCAGAGCGATGCGGGCTGGTGCTTTCTCAACCTGGATGATGACGTGACCGGGAGTTTTGCCGCCGAGTGCCCCGGCGGGGTGGGCTTTTTCACGCTTGACCCGGAGAAGATTGAGAGAACGTCTCAAAGACTGCCTCAGGGAGAGAGCCGCGAAGGTACGCCTCTGGCCTGGGCATCGGGAGATGACCTATGGGTGGCGCCCGGAGCTCTAGCAGATCTCCCGGTCGCGGCCGCCTGGAGAGGTCGACGAGAGTGGCGGATTGGCTCGAGACGAGACCTTCTGGTGCCGGGCGACCATAACGTGTCCAACGCCCTGGCGGCTTCCCTTCTCGCGGTGGCCGCGGGGGCCACTGTCGAAGGCATTGGCCGGGCTCTCAAGATGTTCAGGGGAGTGGAACACCGGATCGAGTTTGTTCGCGAACTGCGGGGCGTCAGGTACATAAACGATTCCATCGCGACGTCGCCGGACCGCACCGAGGCGCTCGTGGGTACCATCTCCGGACCTTTGGTGCTCATCCTCGGAGGGTACGACAAGGGGCTCTCATTTGATGCGCTTGCGCGGCAATTGGTTTCGAGAGGGTGCGGGGTTGTGACCATGGGGAAAACTGCCCCTCTCATCGAAGAAGCCCTGGCGCGAGCGGAGTCGGAGACTTCCTCCCGGGCTCAGGGGGTTCAGGGGGTCCGCGTCGTCAGAGCCTCTTCTCTCGACGAGGCAGTGATGTTGGCCACCGAGATGGCGAGGGCCATCCCCGGGAGCACGGTCGCGCTCTCCCCGGCATGCGCGAGTTACGACATGTTCAGGGATTACGAGGAACGCGGACGGCTCTTTAAGGAAGCCGTCGGGAGATTGGAGTGAACCTACTGACGAAGGACGAATCAAGGATCCAAGAGATCTATGACCTGCTCAAAAAGCACTATCCCGGCGCTTTTTCGGGGCTTTTGGAACCCAAGCGAGGCAATCCAGTTGACGTGCTGGTCGCCACGATACTGTCTCAAGCCACAAACGACACTCTGAGCGACAGAGCCTTTCACTCCTTGAAAAACGCGTTTTCCTCTTGGGACGAGGTGGTTGACGCCGATCCGGCTGAAGTTGCCCGGGCCTTGGCGGCAGGCGGCCTTCAGCGGGAGAAGACCAAGAAGATCCAGGGGACCCTGAGAAAGCTCAGAGACGACTTCGGCACGGTGACTCTGGATGGGCTTCGGGACAAGAGTCCCCAGGATACCTTCGATTACCTGGTCTCGCTTCCCGGCGTGGGCCCGAAAACTGCCGCTTGCGTGATGGTTTTCGGCCTGGGGAAACCGGCTTTCCCGGTGGACACCCACGTGCACAGGCTGTCAAAGAGGCTAGGATTGGTGCCGGACCGGTGCAATGCGGCGAAGACTCAAGAACACCTCGAAAAGATAACTCCCGATGAGATCAAAATGCCCTTGCACGTGCTGATGATAAGGCACGGCAGGGAAGTATGTTCGTCCCGTAAGCCAAAGTGTTCCGTCTGTCCGCTTGCTAATCTTTGCGGAGGAGATGAGTCCTCCGAGAAGAATCTCTAGAAAACGGCCTGCGAGGGCTAGCGTGTCGGGTTCGTCTTGGCGGTTTTGGCGGTGGAGTTCTGATCTCGAAGGGCTTTCGCCTGGTGTATGTCGTACTCGGGTTCGGCCTTTAGCTCGCTCCCGCAGTGGGGGCACGGCCAAGTTTCGTAATGAGTGGCAGCGCTGTACGATATCTCTTTGCAGCTGGGACAGAATTTCCAGGGCACTTGGTTCACCTTCCTGAGTTGGTTGTCCGGCAGCTATTGTATAACAATTCGGTCACAATTCCCATACGTTGGAGGCATTTGTTGGATGCATTTCACACATCTCCACGTCCATACGGAATACAGCCTGTTGGACGGCGCTTGCCGCATAGCCGAGGCTCCGGTTTTGGCAAAGAAGATGGGCATGGACTCTCTGGCTATTACCGATCACGGCGCCATGTACGGAGTGGTCGGCTTCTACGAATCGTGCAAGGCAGCCGGGGTGAAACCCATACTGGGGTGTGAGGTGTACGTTGCCCGCAAATCACGGCTGGACAAGACAGCCGGCCTGAACGACAAACCTTACCACTTGGTGCTCCTGGCCGAGAACCGGACCGGGTACCTGAACTTGATGCGTGTCGTATCAACCGGATTCCTCGAGGGGTTCTACTATAAGCCCCGTGTGGACCTGGAGACGCTAGCCAAGTATTCGAAGGGACTCATAGCCCTGACGGGCTGCCTGGAAGGGGAACTTGCGGTCAGGCTGGCCGAAGGAAGGCCCGGGATGGCCGCCGACGCCCTGGACCGTTACCTCAGCATCTACGGCAAGGACAACCTCTTCATAGAGATTCAGAGGAACGGGGTTCCCGGACAGGAGGAGATAAACGCCGGACTTATCGACCTTAGCAGGCGGTTTGGCGTCACATTGGCAGCCACCAACGACTGCCATTACCTGTCGAGGGAGGATGCCCATCCCCACGAGGTCCTTTTGGCGATACAGACGGGCACAAACCTGAGCGACCCGTCGCGACTCAGTTTCACCGGGGACCAGTTCTACCTGAGGTCGCCGGAGGAGATGGGGGCCGCGTTCAGCGACCTGCCCGAAGCGCTGGAGAGCACGAATCTCATCGCCGACCGGTGCGATGTTGAGCTGGATATCGGCAAAATCCACCTGCCTGAGTACCCGCTTCCTCCCGGAGAGTCGGCAGCGGGGGTTCTCCGGCGCATGGCCCTGGAAGGGCTGGAGCGGCGTCTCGGAGGAAAGCGTGACCCTGTGCGCGAGGAAAGGCTGGACCGGGAGCTCAGGATGATTGAGGACATGGGCTACTCCTCGTACTTCTTGGTTGTTGAGGACTTCGTCTCCCACGCCAAGAAGCAGGGGATTGCCGTCGGTCCCGGCCGGGGGTCTGCCGCGGGAAGCCTGGTGGCCTACTGTCTGGGGATAACCGACACCGACCCAATAGAGTATGACCTCGTCTTCGAGAGGTTCCTGAACCCCGAACGCGTGACCATGCCCGACATAGACATAGACTTCCAGGACGACCGGCGCGACGAAGTGATCGAGTATGTGAGACGAAAGTACGGCGAGGACAGGGTTGCCCAGATAATCACCTTCGGGACCATGGCTGCGAGGGCAGTGGTCAGAGATGTGGGGAGAGCCCTCTCCATCCCGTACAGCGAGGTTGACCGCATCGCCAAGATGATACCTGCCCAGCCCGGTATGACTCTTGAGCGGGCCAAGGAGTTGTCCCCGGACCTCCGCGCGGCTGCCGGCAAGGAGGACGTGCGCCGCCTCTTGGACATCGCCTCGCGCCTAGAGGGGATGCCCCGCCACTCGTCCATCCACGCCGCCGGTATAGTGATAG
>CAZYFG010000016.1:17574-19290 GCA_964646835.1 uncultured Eubacteriales bacterium
GCTGGCCAAGACCCAAGAGGGGATCGTGGTCACCCAGTTCCCCATGGAAGACCTGGAGTCCCTCGGCCTCCTGAAAATGGACTTTTTGGCCCTGAGGACATTGACTGTCATCCAAAGGGCCGTCAAGTTGGTTGAGCACGATACGGGCAAGCGCATGCAAATAGACGCCATCCCCATGGACGACAAGTCCACGTACGAGATGCTCGGCAGGGGGGACTCGCTCGGGGTCTTCCAGTTGGAGTCTGGGTGGGTGAGAGACTTTCTGAAGGAGCTCAAGCCGGGCCGGCTTGAGGACATCATCGCGACGGTGGCGCTATGCCGCCCGGGTCCCATGCAGCAGATACCCGAATACCTCCGGGCGAGGAGGGGGAAGCCCCAATACCTCCACCCCCTCCTGGAACCGGTCTTGAAGGATACCTACGGTGTATTGGTCTACCAGGAACAGATCCTGAAGCTCGTGAACGTGGTGGCCGGTTTCAGTCTCGGCGAAGCCGACATCCTGAGGCGCGCGGTAGGCAAGAAGAAGCTGGACCTCCTCCTTGATTCTGAACAGCGATTCTTGCGCGGCGCAGTGGCCAACGGCGTATCTCCTGACGTGGCTAAAGAGATATTCGACCTCATACTGAAGTTCGCCAATTACGGGTTCACCAAGAACCACGCGGCCCCATACGCGCTAATTGCCTACCAGACGGCGTATCTCAAAGCGCGTCACCCGAGGCAGTTCATGGCGGCCCTCCTGTCATCGGTGGCCGGGATCCACGGAAAGGTAGGCGTCTACCTTGAGGAGGCCCGGAAGATGGGATTGGGCGTGCTGGGCCCGAGCGTCAACAAGAGCCGCGTGGAGTTCTCGGTTGAGGGTGACGCCATCCGGTACGGATTGGGAGGCATCAAGAACGTCGGCGAGACCCTTGCCCGCTCCATTGTCGAGGAACGTGAGCGGGGCGGCGACTACCTTTCTCTAGAAGACCTGGTTTCCCGGTTGGACGTAAGGCACCTCCACAAGAAGGCCCTGGAAAGCCTCATACGGTGCGGCGCTTTGGACGATCTGGGAACGAGGTTCGATCACCTACAAGGGATGCCTCAGGCCCTGGAGTCTCGCCCCCGGGTCTCGCAAGGCCAGCCGTCGCTTTTCGCGCTTGAGCCGGGTCCCGGTCTTCCGCTGATGCTGGAAGGCCCTCAGCCGCAAGGGCCTTATTCGAAAGGTCCTCGTCCGGAAGGTACTCATCCGGCAGGATCCCTTGTGGACAAACCGCGGGCGGAAGAGAAGGTGTCTCTTGAGGTCCGTTTGACCTGGGAAAGGGAACTTCTGGGGATGTATCTGAGCGGACACCCTCTAGCCAAGTACGCAGAGGTCCTGAAGAAACACGCCACGCCTATCGCCGAGCTGGAGTCAGGCGACGATGGAAAGGAAATCGTCATCGGAGGTCGTATTTCAGCCCAAAAGAAGGTTATCACAAGGTCCGGCGACGAAATGGCGTTTGTCACGGTGGAGGACGATTTCGATTCCATCGAAGTCATCGTGTTTCCGAAGCTGTTTGGCAGGGTTAGATCGGCGATCTCCAAGGATAACGTGGTCTTGGTGCGGGGAAGGCTGGAGGAGCAGGAGGAAACACGTCGAATACTGGCAGGAGACTTGGTGCCTGTAGAAGAGATAATGGAATCAGGCAGACTCTCGGGGACACAATACAGCCGATAGGGAGGAGGTAAGCTGCCTGT
>CAZYFG010000016.1:19300-20894 GCA_964646835.1 uncultured Eubacteriales bacterium
GGACTCCTTGTTATGCTACGGACCTGCGGCTGTGAAAACGAGAAGCTCGCTAAGCACGTTGAGCTGCTGGTTCCTGAGCTCGAGGTAGCAGAGGCCCACTCCATCATCATGCAGCTTATGGGTACTGTGAGGGCCTGACCTTGAAAATCGGTGTTCTGACAAGCGGGGGAGACGCACCGGGCATGAACGCCGCCATCAGGGCGGTTGTACGGCGCGGCATTTCCCTGGGCGCGAGCGTCTATGGCATCAGAAGAGGTTTTGAAGGCCTGCTCGACGGCGATATGTTCCCCATGAGGGTTGATTCCGTCGGCGATACCATCCACCGCGGGGGCACCATCCTACACACGGCACGCTCCGACCGATTCATGCTTCCCGAAGGGCAAGACCTGGCGGCGGCCAGGATCCGCGGCGCCGGACTGACGGGCATCGTCGTCATCGGAGGCGACGGCAGTCTTCGAGGCATGATCGAACTCTGCAATCGTGGAGTCAAGGCGATAGGCATACCGGGTACCATCGACAACGACATAGCCTACACCGACTACACCATCGGCTTTGACACAGCCGTGAACACCGGTGTCGAGGCCGTGAACCGGCTCCGCGACACCGCTACCTCCCACGAACGCGTCTTCGTCGTAGAGACCATGGGACGGCACGAAGGACACCTGGCTCTCGCCGTCGGCGTGGCTGGCGGCGCCGAGACCATCCTTGTCCCCGAACTCCCGGTGAACATAGACGAGATCTGCGACAAGCTGAAGAGAGGGCTCGACCGGGGCAAGGTGCACAGCATAATCGTTGTGGCCGAAGGAGCTGCGAGCGGATTTGACGTGGCCAGGCAGATCGAGATTTGTCTGGGGATGGAGCTCCGGGTGACTGTGCTCGGCCATGTCCAGCGTGGAGGGACGCCCACGGCTTTCGATAGGTTGCTCGCGTCCAGAATGGGCGCCAAGGCCGTCGATCTCTTGGCCCGCGGCCAGTCCAACCTAATGGTCGGCGTGAGCGGCACTCGTCTGGTGGCGACGCCAACGCCCGAGGTGCTTGCCGTGAAGAAGCAACTGGACATGGACCTCTACAATCTGGCTCAGGACCTTGCCCGCTAGACGAGCCCGCAGCCGGATCCTTCGGGCCTTCTTGCTTCGGTTACGATCCTCCCTGGTGCACGCGGACAGTTTCGTAACGTGCCTGCAGCGTCTTCAAGGTCACATGCTGCGCCTTTTTAGAAAGAGTGCTCTTTCGAGCCATGTTTTCTTATGTATGTTGGTTTTTCATGCGAGGAAAAAGGAGGCTTACTGTAGAATGCTCAAATCTGGAGGGGGAATTGTTCCAATCAGGGAGTGACCGGAGTAATGAACGCGCTTTTCAGTGGACTACTCAACATAACTTGGCAACAGGTCGTCATGCTTGCGGTGGGCGGTGTCCTCATTTACCTGGCCATCGCAAAGGAATACGAACCCGTGCTTCTCCTGCCCATTGGGTTCGGAGCGATACTGGCTAACATCCCCGGGTCATCGGCGGTTGGCCCCCACGGCTTCTTGACCGCTCTTTACGAAGCGGGGATAGTGACGGAGCTTTTCCCGATCCTCATCTTCATCGGCAT
>CAZYFG010000017.1:0-230 GCA_964646835.1 uncultured Eubacteriales bacterium
CCTTCCTCATGCCCAAACTGGAGGCCCGGAAGGGGGATGCTGTGGTGGCCAGGCTCTCCGAAGAAGGCGTCGAGGCCACCTTCGACGTTGTTCCTTTTTCTGACGAGGAAGGCCCGTCGGCAGCGTTCCAGAGGGTATTCAGCGGGGCAGGCCCCAAATGGGGTTTCGAGTTCCGTTCCATGCGACTCCTTGAGTTGTCGCTGATTGCCGGTGCCCTCCCCGGACTTGAT
>CAZYFG010000017.1:264-1289 GCA_964646835.1 uncultured Eubacteriales bacterium
GCCGGCTTGCAGACCTGGGTGCCGACATCGCCAGGAGGCTCTTGGCTCCGGGCAAGCGTGCCGCAGATGTAGTCCGTGAGATCGAGAGGCGCCTCAAGGAAGAAGGGGCTCAAATGGTAGGGATGTCTCTGGCGACCGGTGTTGATACCGCCTTGCCGCACGCCGGAACGTCCACGGACGAGATCGCCGAGGGAGAGGTCGCTTGGTTGGATCTTACGGTGTGCGTGGACGGATACTGGGGTGATATTACCAGGTCCTACGCCTTTGGAGACATCGGGCCTGAGATGAGTCGGGTATACCGGGTGGTCCTTGAGGCCAACGAAGCGGCCAGGACGAAGGCCAGGCCGGGTATGAGCGGAGCCGAGGTGGACGCTCTGGCGAGAGAAGTCATAGAGTCCTACGGCTACGGAGACTATTTCATCCATAGGACCGGGCACGGGCTGGGGCTGGAGGTCCATGAGGACCCGTACGTGGTGGCGTCCAACACGTCCCCTCTGCCTGTGGGGAGCACGTTCACTATAGAGCCCGGAATCTACATCCCCGGCAAGGGCGGTATCAGGATAGAAGACGATGTAGTGATGACGGAAAACGGGTGCCGGAGCCTTACGGCCTATCCGAGAAACCTGTTGGACGACGACCGCAAACTGGTGGTGTGACTACACTTGGAGTCAGGCAACGAAGTCGGAGACCAGTTCAAGACGGTAGAACTCGATAGCGGAGTAACATACAAGTACCTTCCCCAAAGCAAGTGGAAGACCCTTTCCATATACGTCTTTTGCCGGGTTCCCCTGAAACGGGAGACGGTCACTCATGTGGCCATGATCCCCCGGCTAATGAGAAGGGGGACGGTCAACTATCCCACGCTAAGGGACCTCTCGCGTCACCTTGACGGGCTGTACGGAGCCGGTTTGGGGACCGATACCAGCAAAGTAGGGCCTGAACAGGTGGTGAGGTTCGGCATTGACCTGCCTTCCCCCGGATTCCTCGGACTGGAGTCTCGGGACGGAGGCGACCGGGACCTGGAG
>CAZYFG010000017.1:1396-7542 GCA_964646835.1 uncultured Eubacteriales bacterium
GAGACCGAACGCGAAGAGCACAGGCGCGACATCCTCAGCATGAGGAACGACCGCCCGCGCTATGCAACGGTCAGGTTGGTCGAGGAACTCTCCAAAGGCAGCCCAAGCGGTCTGCCTTCCTGGGGAGTCCTGGAGGACCTGCCGGGGCTGGACCCCAGGCGAACGTGGGAGACGTGGACGGAAGTGCTTTCATCGTCTCCCATCAGCATATATGCCATCGGCGAAGGAGCCCGGGAACTGGGGGATATCCTTGCCAGAGTCCGGCTCCGGTTCCCCAAAGAAAGAGTGGCGGGCGCCGTCTCCGACGGGCAGGAGACCTCTTCTCCTGAGCCTCCGGAAGCGCTTATTGACGTAGAGGATTTCCTTCCCGGAGAGCAGACGCAATTGTGTCAGGCTTTCCACATCGGCGTCACCGAGAACCATCCCCTCCTGCCCGCGGCCATGGTTTTTGACGGGATACTGGGTGGTTTCCCCCACTCGAAGCTGTTCGTGAACATCCGCGAGAAGAACAGCCTGGCCTACTTCGCCAGCAGTTCTTTGAGCTCGTGGAGGGGCATGGTCCTGACCGCGGCCGGGATAGCCGACGACGTGCGGCACCGGGTCCGCGACCTTGTCATCGCGGAGGTTGAAGCGATGAAGCGCGGGGACATATCCGAAGAGGAACTGGCCAGTACCAAGGCGGGGCTCGTAAGGCGTCTTAGGTCCGAGAGCGATTCGCAGTCGGCCTTGGTGAGGCGCCGGCTTACCCACGAGATAATGGGCGGTATCGCGTCGCCGGAACTGGTGTCCCGCGTCCTCAGCGTCACCAAGGACGATGTTGTTGAGGTCGCCGGGAGAGCCGAGCTCAAGGCCGTGTACGCGCTCAGGGCAAAGGATGATGGCGGAAATGTCTGACGGCGGTTCCGTTACCGGCGTGCTGAGGGATGACATCCTCCAGGAGGAAATCCACTCATCCAAGATCTCGGGGATGAACGTGTTCGTTCTCCCCAAGCCGGGCTTTAAGCGCAAGTACGCCGAGGTCTTCGTGCGGTACGGCTCAAACGACAACGCGTTCCACGTGCCCGGCAAAGGCCTCGTTCAGGTGCCTCCCGGGATTGCCCACTTCCTTGAGCACAAGATGTTCGAAAAGAGCTGGGGCGAGGCCTTCGGGGCGTTCGCCAGACTGGGTGCCTCGGCCAACGCATATACGGCCAACAACTACACGTCATACCTGTTTTGGACGCTCGACAACCTGCGAGAGGCCTTGGACCTGTTGTTCCGTGTGGCCCTGGAGCCGTACTTCACGGAAGAGTCCGTGGCCAAGGAGCAGGACATCATCGGCCAAGAGATCCGCATGTACGACGACGAACCGGGATCGCGTCTCGTACGCGAGGTCCTACAGGCCCTCTATCTGGAACACCCCGTGAGGATCGACATCGCCGGGACCGAGGAGTCCATAAAGCAAATAGACAAAGACCTCCTCTATACTTGCCACAGCGTGTTTTACCGTCCGTGGAACATGGCCTTGTTCGTCGGCGGGGATGTGGACCCGGGTCAGGTGTTCGACCTCGCCGGCCGGTTCGTCCAAGACTTCGGACCGGAAAAGCCGATTGAGCGCGCGCGGCCGGTCGAGCCTCCTTTTGTTGGGAAGGACGCCGTAATCAACCTGCCCGTACCTGTCCCCATGGTCCAGGTGGCCTGGAAACACGACCCTCCGGGGATGACGGCGCTTCCCTCATCCGGAAGGAGATCGCCGCCAACTTCCTCCTTGATATCCTGTTCGGCAAGAGCTCGGCTTTCTTCACGGAGGCCTACGAAGAAGACCTGCTTGATGAGGTATCGGCTTCTCACGACTCATGGCCCGACTACTGCTTCTCGTCCGTGGCCGCTCAAAGCATGAGTCCGGAGAGGTTCGTTGAGAGGGTCCACAAGGAGATCGAGCGGGCCGCCCGCCAAGGTGTCGCGGAGGATGATTTCAAGCGTGCGAAGAAAGCAGCCATCGGACGCTACGTTACGGTGTTCGACACGTTCTCGTCCGCCGGCGAAATGCACGTGCACCTGGTCGACATCGGCCAGGATATCTTCGGCTACGGTCGCGCGCTGGAGGCGGCGACCCTCGAGGACGTGGAGGAACGGTTGGAAGCGTTCAGGAGAGACAGGTCAGTAAGCGTGATCGTTAGAGAAGAGTCAAAGGAGTAGTACGGATGATCCTATTGGACGGGAACCCCAAGAGGATTGAGGAGATCGTCCGGGTGGCGGAAGGCGACGAAGTGGCCATCTCGGACGGCGCCCGGGCTCGAGTCGAGGAGTCACGGCGGACCGTGGAAGGTCTGGTGGCTCAGGGCAAACGGATCTACGGCATCACAACCGGGTTCGGCAAGTTCGCCGACGTCGCCATTTCCCTGGACGACCTAAGGACCCTGCAGGAAAACCTCATCGTGAGCCATGCGGTAGGCACCGGCCCTTCCTTCAGTGACTCTGAGGTACGGGCTGCGACCTTCCTGCGCGCCAACGCTCTGGCCAAGGGGAATTCGGGGGTCCGGCTCAATCTGATCGAGGGTCTTGTGGCCCTCCTTAACCGCGGTGTTACGCCCTTGGTGCCTGAGCAGGGATCGGTGGGCGCCAGCGGCGACCTGGCTCCTCTGGCTCACGTGGCGCTGGTACTTCTGGGCAAGGGGACGGCGCGGTGTAAAGGCGAGGTAATCCCCGGCGCCGAGGCTCTGTCCCGTGCGGGCATTGAACCGCTTTCGCTGGAAGCCAAGGAAGGTTTGGCTCTCACCAACGGAGTGCAGATGACCGCGGCGGTGCTGGCGCTGGCGGTTCAAAGCGGCTGGAATCTGGCCCGAAGCGCCGACATAATAAGCTCGCTTACCGGACAAGCCCTGTCGGTCATAACCGACGCGTACAAAGAGGATGTCGTCCACCTGAGGCCCCATGTGGGTGCCGCCGAAGTAGCCTCAAACCTTCGTTCCCTGCTTGAAGACTCTCGTCTGACCACCAAGTCGGGAGAACTGAGGGTCCAGGATGCCTACACGTTGAGGTGCATACCCCAGGTCCACGGGGCCGTGCGCCAATCGCTGGACCACGTGAGGTCGGTTGTGGAGATCGAGAGCGGGTCCGCCACCGACAACCCGCTCGTCCTCGATGACGGCACCGTGGTCTCAGGCGGCAACTTCCACGGCCAGCCGCTTGCGGTGGCGGCGGATTACCTGGGTCTTTCCCTCTGTTCTCTGGCCAACATTTCCGAGCGACGCGTGTTCAGGTTGTTCGACCCCGTATCCAGCGGCCTTCCGACGTTCCTGGCCGTGGAAGGCGGGCTCAACTCAGGCCTCATGATGCTCCAGTACACGGCGGCCGCCCTGTGCTCCGAGTGCAAGGCACTGGCACATCCCGCCAGCGTGGACACTATCCCCACATCGGCGGGGCAGGAAGACCACGTCAGCATGTCGACGATAGCCGCCAGAAAGGCAAGGGACATTGCGCGGAACGTGGCCACAGTCCTCGCCATCGAATACATCTCGGCTTGCCAAGCGTTGGACCTAAGAGACCCCGGTCTCTTGTCTCCGGCGGGGAAGGCGGCCTATGACCTTCTGAGGGCCGGAGTTCCGCCTGTCTTCCGCGACCGCGAGATGATGGGAGATGTGGACGTGGCCAGACATCTCATTACGTCAGGCAGTCTCGTAGACGCGGTCGCCAAGGTGATAGGAGACCTCCGGTGAGGGACTTACGTGGAAGGGTGAACCGCCGGTGACTAGCGCTAACCTTGTCATCACGAATATCGGGCAACTGGTTGTGATGCCGCCGACGTCCGGCCCCAAACGCGGCGCGGAAATGAGGGAACTGGGCGTCCTGAATGACGCCGCTCTGGCCGCGAAGGATGGGGTCGTCGTGGCGGTGGGGACTAAGGACGAGGTGGAGAGCGCCATCGACCTTACCTCTGATACCCAGGTCATAGACGCTGAGCGGAGGCTCGTCACGCCGGGTCTCATTGACGCCCATACCCACTTGGTCTTCGCCGGGTGGCGCCACGAGGAATACGCCATGCGCAGCGAAGGCAGATCCTACCTCGAAATCGCCGAGATGGGCGGCGGCATTGCATCGACCGTCCGCGCCACCAGGAGGGCTTCGGTTCCGGAGCTTCGGGACCGGGCCGTCGGATTCTTGGACCTCATGCTGGCGTCCGGCACAACGACCGTCGAGGCCAAGAGCGGCTATGGACTCCGGCTGGAAGAGGAGATCAAGCAGCTCTCGGTGCTTCGCATGCTGAGAGGGTCCCATCCTATGGACCTGGTACCGACGTTTTTGGGAGCGCACGCCATCCCGCCTGAGTACAAGGGTAACCGGAGCGCCTACGTCGACCTTGTCATCGAAATGCTTCCCGAGATACGACGGCTCGGTCTGGCCGAGTTTGTGGACGTGTTCTGCGACGCGGGCGCTTTCACGGTAGACGAGACAGAGAGGATACTGACGGCTGCCAGGGAACTGGGCTTCGGCCTCAAGGTCCACGCCGACGAGCTGGAGTGGACGGGTGCGACCGAACTGGCATGCCGGATGGGAGCGGCGTCATGCGATCACCTGCTTCAGGTGTCGGATAGGGGTATGAGGATGCTCGCAGAGGTTCGGTCAACGGAAGGAGACGTGACACCACAGACAGTCGCGGTATTGCTTCCGGCGACCGGTGTCTTCCTCGGGAAGACCAAAGGAGCGCCTGCCAGGTCGCTCATGGACCGGGGCGCTGCCGTGGCTCTCGGTACCGACTTCAACCCCGGAACGTGCACGGCGGTTTCCATGCCGCTTTGCATGACTCTTGCGTGTTCGCTGCTCCACATGAGCCCCGAGGAGGCATTCACTGCCGCCACGTGGAATGCAGCATGGGCTTCCGGACTTGGGATGCGAGCGGGGAGCCTGGACAAGGGTTTTCCCGCAGACGCCGTTATGTTCGACGTGGCCGACTACCGGGAGGTACCCTATCGTTTTGGCTGGAACACGGTTTTCCGTGTGTACAAGAAGGGCAGAGAGGTTTGGAGCAAGTGACTCGCGGTGGAAGACTAGGGTGGGTGGTGAGAGACATGAGCCAGAGAGAGCTACCGAGGGAGGCTGACCTCGAGCGGCAGTTCAAGTCTTCCTTCAAGGAATATGAGGAGTGGCGGAGCGCTCAAGCGAGCGCAGCTCCGCCGGTGCCGGAGAAGAAAGAGGAGAAGAAAAAGGGCTTCGGCAAGATGGACCTCATTTTCATCGTGTTGGGGGTCTTGGTGGGACTTATCTATCAGGCCTGCAAGTCGTCTGGATAAGTAGGCCTTACTGAAGGACCAAGTAGGTGAAAATGCGCGCAAATATGATATCCTTCATTATGTGCGCCCACCTTCCAAAAGCCAATGAATGAAAGGGGAGTCTTTTTTGAAGTCTGACATTGAGATAGCCCAGGAAGCAAAGATGCTTCCAATCAACCAGATCACGGACCAACTTGGGATTCCGGAGGACATGGTTGAGAATTACGGCAAGTACAAAGCCAAGATCTCGCTGGACCTTCTCGACTACATAAAGGACCGCCCTCAGGGCAAGTACGTTGTCGTTACGGCCATTACGCCGACGCCGCTGGGCGAAGGCAAGACGACAACCTGCATTGGCCTTGGGCAGGCAATGGGCAAGCTGGGAATGAGTGTGATCAACACCATCAGGCAGCCCTCTCTGGGTCCGGTCTTCGGCATCAAGGGTGGAGCCGCCGGCGGCGGATACGCCCAGTGCGTTCCCATGGAGGACTTCAACCTCCACTTTACCGGCGATACTCACGCCGTAGCTCTTGCCCACAACCTTCTCGCGGCGTTCCTGGACGCAAGCCTGCTCCACGGCAATCCGCTCAACATTGATCCCCTTACCATCACCTGGCCCCGTGTTGTTGACGTCTCCGACCGGGCACTCCGCAGAGTAGTCATCGGTCTGGGCGGTTCTGAGAACGGGATCCCGCGTGAGACCGGATTCGACATAGCGGTGGCATCAGAGGTCATGGCCGTGCTCGCCCTGACCACCGGCCTCAAGGACCTCCGCGAGAGGCTCGAGCGTATCGTGGTCGGCTACACGCCGGAGGGCAAGGCCGTCACTGCGGGAGACCTGAAGTGTGCCGGCGCTATGGCCGTGCTCCTCAGGGATGCAATAAAGCCCAACCTCAT
>CAZYFG010000017.1:7560-10803 GCA_964646835.1 uncultured Eubacteriales bacterium
CCCGGTGTTCGTGCACGCCGGTCCGTTCGCGAACATTGCCCACGGCAACTCCTCGATCTTGGCCGACATGATGGCTACGAGGCTTGCCGACTACACGCTAACCGAGGCCGGTTTCGGCGCCGACATTGGAGCCGAGAAGTTCCTGAACATCAAGACGCGTTACAGCGGCTTGACGCCCAGCGCCGCGGTCCTTGTCGCTACCGTCCGCGCCCTCAAGATGCACGGCGGGGCACTCCGCGTGGTACCGGGCAAGCCGCTCGATAAGGAGCTTCTTGCCAAGGAGAACATGGAGGCTCTCGACAAGGGTTGCGAGAACCTCGACAAGCAGATTGAGAACGTCGCGATGCACGGCGTGCCCGTCGTGGTGGCGCTAAACCACTTCCCGACCGACACCGACAAGGAAGTCCAGTTTGTCCTCGACAGGGCCATGAAGGCAGGCGCTTCGGCCGCCGTCGTCTCGAAGGTCTGGGCTCAAGGCGGAGAAGGCGGGATCGACCTGGCGAAGGCCCTCATCAAGGTCTGCGAGACCGTTCCCTCCAACTTCAAGCACCTGTACGAGCTGGATCGTCCCATCAAGGAGAAAATCGAGACCATCGCGACCAAGATCTACGGCGCCGACGGAGTCACCTACTCGCCTCTCGCCGAAAGGCAGATCAGGCGCTACACCAGGCTTGGATTCGGCAACCTGCCCATCTGCATGGCCAAGACGCACCTCTCGCTGTCGGCCGACCCGAACCTCAAGGGACGTCCGCGCGGGTTCAACATCAACGTCCGCGAGGTCAGGGCTTCCATGGGCGCCGGTTTCCTGTACCCGCTCTTGGGCGAGATGAGGACCATGCCGGGGCTTCCCACGGATCCTGCGGGAGCCCACATGGATCTCGACGAGAAGGGCAGAGTAATCGGCCTGTTCTAAGGCGCGACCTTGTCCTTGAGATGACCGCAACCGCCGGAGCGAAAACTCCGGCGGTTGTTCGCATGGGGAGCCATATCTCTCCTGCCCCAGCCACTCTTGATTGGAGGCTCGGCATAGGTATACACTGATTGGTGGTGCAAAGGACTCTGGTTTGCCAGAGCTGGCAGGAAACAGACTCCGCCAGACTCTGCAGAAGTAGGAGTCCGGGTTGGTTAGCCAGCTAACACCATACCGCCTGCACGCTAGATACGAACGGCATCCTTGGGAGAGGAGCCGGAACGGAGGTGCTCATCTACATGAGTTCTGCTAAGACGAGTTCCATGCGGTTTTCCACACGCCAGATAGCGTTCACGGGTGTTCTAGGCGCCATCACTGTGGTTCTTGGCATGACCCCACAGCTCGGGTTCATCAAGCTCCCCGGTATCGCGGTCACCACGATGCACATTCCCACGATTATCGCGGGGATTGTCGAAGGGCCGGTCATCGGAGGTATAGTTGGGGCTATGTTCGGCCTGTTCAGCATGTGGCAGGCGCAGAACATCGGTAGCCCTATTGAGAAGATAATCTTCAGCAACCCGGTCATCGCGGTCCTGCCGCGTATCTTGATCGGCATCGTGTCGTACTACGTGTTTACCGTCGTGAGGGGAAGAAGAGGCCGGTTTGTCGTGCCGGGCGTGACTGCCGCTTTGTTTGGCTACAGCGCTTACTTGATGCTGGGCAATGCCAGTCTCGCGCCGGTACTTCGCTGGACTTTGGCGGTCGCTCTAGCCGGTGTTGTAGCGTTTGCCCTGGTGCTTCTGGATAGGAAGTACGGGCACGGCCCTGCCCTGGCGGCTGCCGCGGGCAGCATGACCAACACGGTGCTGGTGCTTTCTCTCATAGTGGCTTTCGGGCACATGCCTGCCGAGGCAGCGGTGGCTATCGGTGTCGGAAACGGCCTGCCTGAGGCGGCCGTGGCAGTGGTCTTGACGAGCCTCGTCTACAGGGGAATTGAGGGCCTTGTTGGAACCCGTAAGGGTGAGTAACGCGCGATAAGGAACGCGTGGGTTGCCACGCGATTCCCAGATATCGAGGTAGAAGTGGGGAGGGGCGATAGGATGCTGCTCGCCATCGATGCCGGGAACAGCCAAATCGTAGCCGGTCTATACTCGGGCGAGAAGATGCTCGAGCACTGGCGGGTATCCACCGACAGGCACAAGACCGAAGACGAGTACGGTATCTTGTTCTTATCTCTCATCGAGAGTTCGGGGTGGGAGCCTCAAGACATTGATGGGGCAGTTCTCGCTTCGGTTGTCCCTCCACTCACACCCATACTCGAAAAGACCGTATCCAAATACCTCCATGTTGAGCCTTTGGTCGTCGGCCCGGGCACCAGAACGGGCGTGAACATCAAGTACGAAAACCCCAAAGAAGTTGGTCCCGACCGTATCGCCCATGCGGTAGCGGCGGTCCACAAGTACGGCGCGCCGGCCATAATCATCGACTTCGGCACCGCCACCACGATTGACGCGATCTCGCCTGCGGGCGACTACTTGGGCGGCGTTATCGCCCCAGGATTGCTGACGTCGCTGGACGCGCTCTTTGAGAAGGCGGCGAAGCTGCCGCGCATCGAGCTCACGAGGCCCCGGAGAGCGATAGGTAGGACCAGCACACAAAGCATGCAGTCCGGAATGATATTCGGATTTGCCGGCATGGCCGACAGCCTCGTCCGCCGGGTGGCTAAGGAGATTGGCAGCGAACCCAAGGTCATCGCCACTGGTGGCATAGCCAAGATGGTCGCCGAGGAGTCGGAGACCATTCAGATAGTTGATCCTTTCCTCGTCCTTGACGGGCTCAGGCTCATACATGAGATGAACGCCGCAGGGAAGGGAGACTGACCCGGAGATCGATATCACCCAAGGCAAATGAAGAGGGACCCGTTGCCGGGTCCCTCTTATCCTTCGTTTGATTGGTGATCGTACTCCGGATCCTACACTACATGCCCAGCCATTCCAGGAAGATGAACTGGAAGCGGCCGATAGCAGCCGATACACGGCCCATTACGGTGTTGCCGAACGCGGCTCCGAACGCGGCCATCATGAAGTAACGGCCGAGCTTGGGTGCCCAAGCGGCTCCTCCCTCGATCTTGTAGGTGAGGAAGAAGTAGCTCAGCGAGAAGAGCGAGCCTAGGAAGATGATCCAGGCATCGAACGTGTTGAGTTTCACCATGGTAGCGGTGAGCTGGCCAACGATCTGGCTCTCAACAGCTCCGCGCATAGCAACGCCCGCGCCGGCTCCCATGAGGAGCGACAGCGGGATGCGGTTCAGGTATGACATCTGAGGCACATACC
>CAZYFG010000017.1:10813-19245 GCA_964646835.1 uncultured Eubacteriales bacterium
TGGCATACAAGAGCAGGCCGAGAAGCATCGGCACGATGAGAATCGCCTGGCCGTCAACCATAGGTGCCCAAGCGGTGCTCTTGAACGTCTGAAGGCCGGTCACGATCGCGATACCGGCGGAGGCGCCGACGAAGATGTGCTCTACCAAGCGGTAGAAGGGATTGTCCTTCACCAGCACAGAGTAGATTGCCAGGGCGGCTATAGCGCCTACCCAGACTCCGATGTCGCCAGAGATCTTCATCTAGCAGCACCTCCCTTTGCCGGTGAGGCTTTCTTGGAAAGGAACATGGCCGCGTTTCCGAGGACTACAAAGATGACGATGAGGAGGTGCGCCATCGACTGGGCATCCATGCCGACGGTGCCTGTTCCCAACTCGCCAACGAGCTTCTCGTACTCGGCAGCGGCGCGCAGTCCGGCCAGGATACCCTTGCACTGGCCCGACTGGACGTACGTTTGGTTCGACGCGGCGAGAACTCCGGTTACCCCCATGAGAAGCGGGACCTGATGGGCGTTGACGGCCTGGTTCACCCAGCCGACGGTGCCGGTTCCACCGGTAGGACCGTCGTTAAGAGTCATAGCCATCGAGAAGTCCTTCATGCTCTTGATCTCTTGCATCAGAGGAAGCGAGTTCACGTCATTGCCGCGCCAGTCCTTGGAGTAGATGGCGCTCGGCTGGTTGGCGAAGGCCGCCAGAGTGGCTTCGGCGCCAGCATAGTGGCCCAAGTTGACGTAGTCGGTTCCGTAGGAGTACCCGTAGCCCTCAAGAACCTTAAGGCACTGCTCCGCGAACATGGCGCCCGCCGGAAATGAGGCGATCGCCACTACCTTCATGTTCTTCTTGGCCAGCTGGTGAAGTACAGCTTCGGCCATGGGATTCAAGTCTATCTCGTCGCCCGGCTCATAGTCGAACCCGATGACCGCGCGCGACCCGTTGGGAAGGCCCTGAACAAAGTCAAAGCTCATCTGGACCGCAGGGGTAACGTCGACCGCCAGTCCTATAGGACTGATTGTCGGGATCGCTATCGCGAGAGCCATGAGGAGATAGAACACGCGTTTATCGATGTTTTGAAGAGTCTCGAGAACGTTCATCTATCTCCCCTCCTTACTCGCCGCCGTAGGTGCGGCGCTCAAGTCCGACGATGATCCTAAGAGAAACTGCGATGAAGCCGATAGCGCCAGCTATCATGACGCCTCTCTGGCCGCCCACGTTGAGGACTGACATAATCCAGTCAGTGGCAGGGGCGGTGAAGGGCAGGATCTTGGCGCCGATCGGCACACGCCCTAGCATTACGATACAGCCGGTGATCAGCAGGATTGCTGCCTCGGCGTTTTTCGCCCTAAACGCTCTGTAAGCGGCGGTTCCAATGTAGAACGCCAACAGAGAGAAGATGGCGCTTCCCGTCGGTACGTTGATGTAGTCGAAGATGAACTTGTACGCGGGGGAAGTCTGCCCCATGGCCAAGCCGACCACGATCGTCGTCACGAAGGTTACCAACAGCGCGATGCTGTAGATGTTCTTCGGGTCCTTCTGAAGGTTCTTGGTATGGAGTCTGACTATGTTGACTCCGCCAAGGCCCAACGCGAAGACGGCGACTACCGACTGCCACTTGAGAACGTGGCTGGCGAAAGTCTGAATCGGGGCTATCTGGAAGAAGTACGCGACGACAACTGTAACGCCGCATACGCACGCGATGATTGCAGGGAGTGTCTTTCTCAAGAACATGCTCTTCACCTCCTTACTTGCTCATCATTGTCTTCAAGACATCTGAACCGGCGGTGGTCATGACAGCTCCGATGACCATGATCGCCAGGCAGATGGCCTTCACCAGATCTTCGCCGCGAAGGCTGCCCAGGTGGATCTTGTTGTTGGTGAAGTGGGCACCGGCAGCAAACATCTCTTCTCCGAGGATGACGTAGTCGCACGCGACCACGAAGAAGGGAATCTGATAGGCGTTGGTGGTGCCCGCGATCTGGATAGCTCCGACCGTGTTGCCCGCCTCGGCGAGGATCAGGGCTTCGGCTGCGAACTGACCGATCATGATGTTCGACGCAACCTTCTCCCTGTAAAGCACTCCGATTACGCCGCTGGCGTAAGCCCACTGGTCAGTTGAGATGAACCTGCAGTCTTCAGGCCTGAAGGCCTCCGGCTTTCCGGCCTCGAGGTAAGCCTGCCGCATGACCTGTTCGGTTACGGCAAACGTCTCGGCCTGGGAGACCGTTACGATCAACCGGACATCGTACTGCGCGGCAAGCCTGGCCACATAGCCAAGCACCTCGAGTCCGGCGAAGGTGGCGGCTACCAGTCCTCCGAAACCGGGGGTGAAGTGCACGGGCTTGCCCATCTCCGCGGCTCTTCCGACTGCTTCGTCAATCGCCGCGAAGCCGCCGATCGGGCGGATCTTCACCTTCATGCCTGAACGAGCCAAGTACATGTAGACTGTCATGAGACCTGTCGTGACTAGTAGAGTAACCAGATCAAAGACTCTTCCTTGCGTGAAAACACTCATTATCTCACCTCCTGTCTACCTCGCCAAATTCGCTGTACAAAGGGCAAATCCTGCTTCCAAAGGTGTCTTTGGAAAAGGTTGGTATACTGGCTAGGGGATGAGTAGTAGCCTTGCTCACCACGGCATGGGCTGGAGTCATAGGTTGTTTAACAATGCAAGAGAGGCCTTACGGCCTCTCTTTGCGCGTGCTGTTGGTAACTGGAGTGCTGTATCTAGGTCGCGCTGTTGGGCGCTGCCTAGAGCCTATGTGCGAGTTGGTTAACGTCTGGTCTGGTTGTCTTTGGGGCGAAAGGTCTTGCACAGGGTTTCTTCCGACTTTGTGGCGTTTCCGGTGTTGGCCGTCACGGAAGACTTGCCGGTCCTGTCGTCCAGGTCCAGAGATCCCATTTCCATTCCGAACGTCTGCCTGTGGTTGTAGTCCACCATGATGCTGTCGGCTTGGCAGATGTCACCGTGCCCCCAGTAGTGGCACGAGCTCACTTTGCACTTCACGTCAGTCACGTTCGTCACCCCCTTCCGCTGTCAGCCCTAATTGTGCCCAGGCTGTGGTAACGGTAATCCGAGTGGAGGAAACGATCATCCTGGGTAGAATCTAGCCTTATGGGAGGGACGGACTGGTGGCTAACGTGAATCCAAGGATTTTCCGCGAGTACGACATAAGGGGTCTGGTAGGCGAGGACCTTACCTTAGGCAGTGTAAGGACACTGGGACTCGCCTACGGGACGTTTCTTAGGCGAAACGGTGTAAGCGAGGCCGTAGTAGGAAGGGACTGCAGGCTGTCGTCGTTCGCGTACTCGCAGGCCATTATAGACGCACTGCTTGAGACAGGCGTCAATGTCACGGATATCGGCATGGTCACCACTCCAGTCCTGTATTTCGCCCGCATCCACTACGGCATAGAGGGCGGAGTCATGGTTACTGGCAGCCATAATCCTCCCGAGTTCAACGGGTTCAAGCTTGCTTACGGATCAGACACTCTCTACGGCGAGGGAATCCAGAACATCCGTCACATAGCGGAGGCCGGTGACTTCGAGTGGGGAAACGGCAAGGTCGAGAGGAAAGATGTCGTACCCGACTACGTTGACGATGTGGTGGGACGCGTGAGTCTTGGCCCTCGACGGGTGCGAGCGGTGGTGGACGCGGGTAACGGCGCCGCCGGTCCCGTTGCCCGGATGGTGCTGGAGAGGATTGGGGCCGACTTTCTACCCATGTATTTTGAGCCCGACGGCACCTTCCCGAACCACCACCCCGACCCGACACAAAAGGCGAATATCCTAGGTCTGGCAGCCAAGGTCAAGGAGACGGGAGCGGACATCGGGATCGCGTTTGACGGAGACGCCGACAGGATCGGGGTGCTGGATCAGGATGGGAACCCGGTCTGGGGAGACAGGTTGCAGGTGGTTTACTGGCGCGAGATATTGGCCAAGAACCCGGGTGCCCTAGCCCTCATCGAAGTGAAGTGCTCCCAAAGCCTTGTCGAGGCCGTTCAGGCAATGGGCGGCCGGCCCGAGTTCACCAGGACGGGGCACTCGTTGGTGAAGGCCAGGATGAAAGAGACGGGAGCGCTTTTCACGGGCGAGATGTCCGGCCATATGTTTTTCAGAGACGAGCACTACGGGTACGACGACGCTCTCTACGCGGCCGTCCGCCTCCTCAGGATTCTCACCAACTCAAACGAAGGCCTTAAGGAAATGCTTCGGGATGTTCCCACTTACCACTCAACGGCAGAGATCCGTGTGCACTGTCCTGACGAGGAGAAGTTCCAGATCGTCAAGGCGTTTACCGATAAGATCAAGGAGACAAACGAAGTCATTACCGTGGACGGAGCCAGGGTGCTCTTTGCCCACGGGTGGGGGCTGATCAGGGCATCCAACACCCAGCCCGCCCTTGTGCTAAGGGCGGAGTCCAGGTCAGAAGAAGGGTTGGGCGAGATCAAAAAGGTGATTGAGAAAGCGTTAGGTGGTTACCCTTCGGTTGGCAAAATAGAATGGGACTAGGAAGCTATTGTCGGGAGGGATGAGCTTGATCCAGGTGACGGTCGAGCGGGTTGGGTTCGACCAGGTTGGGGACCAAGCGGTCCTCCTCCTCAGCGATCTCGCCAAGTCCATGATCCTTCCCATATGGGTAAGAACCCAAGAGGCTACTGCCATTGCCCTTCCGCTTCAGGACATCAAGCCTCCGCGGCCCGTCACCGCGGACTTGATCTGTGAAATCATCGAGAAGCTGGGGGCTTCGGTGGTCATGGCTTTCCTTACCGAGCTTAAGGACGATGTCTTCTATTCGTTGCTTGTCCTGAACCAAGGCGGACGAGAGATCGAGATTGACTGTCGCCCTTCTGACTCAATCGCCGTGGCGCTAAGGACGTCTTCGCCGATCTACGTTGCCGACAAGGTCATGGCGGAGGCGGGAATTCCCTCTAAGGACGCCGAGGTTCAATAGGTGGCAGCGACCGGCCCATGACTATATCTCCGATTAGGCTTGGTTCTCTCGAAATATGGCCTCCCGTCATGAGCGCTCCCATGGCGGGATACACCGGCGGGGTGTACCGCGAAATCCTCCGGGAGCAAGGTTGCCCTTACTGCTATACCGAAATGGTCAGCGCCAAGGGGCTCTTGCACGGGGGAGACGATTCACAGGAGATCCTCTCCCATTCGCGCGAGGACCGGCCATTGGCCGTCCAGATCTTCGGGTATGAGGCGGAGTCCATGGCCAAGGCCGCCTCGATGCTTTCCGAGCCGGACCGGGGCTTCGCGGCCATTGACATCAACATGGGGTGTCCCGCCAGGAAGATAACGTCTCAGGGAAGCGGCGGGGCCTTGCTAAAGAACCTCCCTCTTGCCTCGGATATCGTGAGGGCAGTGAAGGAGTCCTCGGGGCTCCCCGTCACGGTGAAGATGCGCCTAGGCTGGGACGAGACATCCGGAGCAGTGGAGTTCGCCAAGGCCATGGCCCGTGCGGGAGCGGACATGCTGGTGATCCACGGCAGGACGGTGTCCCAGGGCTATTCCGGCAAGGCGGATTGGGAGGCGATTGAGGCGGCCGCGTCGGAGGTCGCCGTCCCCGTCGTGGGGAACGGCGATGTGTCCACGGCCCGGAAGGCCCTGGAAAGACTGGAGAAAGGGCCTTGCGGAGGTGTCATGGTCGGCAGGGCCCTTCTGGGGAACCCCGTGTTCTTCGAGGATTTGGTGGCTGCCCTTCTGCGGGGCCGGGAGCCCGGGGACTTAAGCGCCGAAAGGAAAATGTCGCTTGCGAAGGAACACTTCATTAGGTCGATTGAGAGGTACGGAGAGAAAAAGGGACTCCTTGAGATGCGTAAACAGCTGGTGTTCTACTTTCGGGGCATGAGAGGAGCGCCGAGGCTCCGGGAATCCCTCCTTAAGGAGAAGTCTCCCGAGGCCGTCGTGAGGCTCCTCGAAGAGGGGTGGAGGGCATTTCAATGAGCATGCCTGTGTTGCCCGTTCTGAACGGCGCCATCCCCCGCGAGTCCGCGGAGATAACAGGAGTCTTTCTGGATAGGAGCTCAAAGCGCGTTTTTCGCTCGGGCCGCGGTTCGCCGGTGCTCCTCCTTCCTTTCGATTACCGGTCCGGGCTGTATCCGGTCGGCGCAGCGGTTTCCATTGAGGATATCTGGAAGCAGCCCGTCATCGCCGCGCCGTCCTTCGACATCGTGGAAGCCCTCTTCGTGAGGGTGTCAGGGAAAGCCACCGTGAAGGCAGGCGGGTTTGGACTCCGGAACGGCTGCATCCACGCCTTCGACATCGAGCGGCTGGACCTCCGTGAATTGAGGACTACCTATCCGATCATAGACGGGGCAGGTTGGTCCCCCTTGGAGGGGAGCACCGAGGCCAGAAGCCCCCGGGACATCCGCGTTACCGTGCGCGGGGTGTCTCATGAAGGGGAGGAAGTCTCCCTCGCAGCCAATCTGGGAGGACTTGTGAACGCCGAGACGGCTCACACCATCGAGCACGCGGTCATCCGCTCCCTCAAGAGACACGCCATGGTTACGCCGAAGACTCTTCGCGAATGCATGAAGGAAGAGACCGACGCGCTAAAGGCGTCTTTAAGCGTCGGGTATAGCCTCAAGATGCCCGAGCTCTTCGGCATTACGTCTTCCGGGATGTGCGGGAACCCGCTTACCGGATTGGCTCACTTTTACTTGTCCGATGAGCTCAGGCGCAACCTGAAGAGCGGCGCGTCTTTGGTCCGGTCCCTTGAGGACGCCAGGCTGTCGGCCCTATCAAGGGTGACCGGGGACCTGGACCTCTCGACAAGGAGGGGAGACAGGGTCATGCAAGGTCTCAAGATGGGCATGATGCACGATGATTCCCCTCAAGAGACGGACATCCTGAGATCGGTCCTTCGCCGTTTCCCGCTGTCGCCATGGAACTAGCACCTTATTGTTCCTCGGTTTCCTCTTGCGCGCAGAAACCTGCGCTGTTATAGTGTACACAGACTTGTGCACAAAGCGAGGGGTGGCCCGTGGACTTCGTACGCATCGGCGACAAGGTCATAAGTCGTTCCAAGATTGACGAGGCCATTGATGCCATCCTGGCCCGGAGGGCCAAGGGCCAGTCGCAATCGGACGTCGCTGCGGAGATGGGAGTTGACCGCACTTTCATCTCGCGGCTTGAGACCCTCGGCGAACTTCGGAAGGGCGGGTCCATCGCGCTCATTGGCTTTCCGATCGCCAACTGCGACGAGATCAGGGAAGTGGCCAGGACCGAGGGAGTAGACTACACCCTCCTCATGAACGACGAGGAGCGGTGGGCGTTCGTGCGCCAAAAGAGTGGAATTGACTTGCTTAACGAGCTCATGGCACTCATGTCATTCATCCGCCGCTTCGACAAGGTCATCCTCATCGGTTCCGACAAGCGATTGGAGATCATGAAAGGTCTTGTGGACAGAAATACCGAAGTAGCCACCATCGTTATCGGAAAATCGCCGGTATCGGGCGATGTCTATCTGAATCCCGAGTCTCTCAGAAAGGTCATTCAAGGCCTAAAGGGCTAGGGGGTCATTGAGGTGAAGCACGTAGTCAGCGTGAGCCTTGGTTCCTCCAAGCGCAACAAGAGAACTGAGGCTGAATTCCTGGGCGAAAGGGTTATTGTCGAGAGGATCGGGACCGACGGGTCGATCCCCAAGGCCATCGAGCTCATCAAAGAGCTGGACGGCAAGGTGGACGCCTTCGGGATGGGAGGCATTGACCTGTGGGTGGCCTGCGGCAGGTCCAAGTACATGCTGAAGGACGCCGTGCCCATAGCGAGGGCCGCCCAAAAGACCCCGATCGTGGATGGCAGCAGGCTGAAAGGGACGCTTGAGCGCCGGGTCATACAGTATTTGAACGACACGGCCAAGGTACCGTTCAAAGATCTGAAGGTCCTCCTTACGAGCGGTGTGGACCGGTTCGGCATGGCCGAGGCCCTTCGAGACACAGGTTGCCAGCTTATCCTCGGGGACCTCATCTTTGCCCTTGGACTCCCGATACCCTTGCGATCACTTGACGCCCTGGACAGGGTGGCTCGGGTCGTCGCGCCTCTCGTCGTGAGGCTTCCCTTCTCCATGCTCTACCCGACCGGTAGCAAACAGGAGCATAGGAAGGCAAACCCGAAGTATGCCCGGTTCTACCATGAGGCGGATGTGATCGCCGGTGATTTCCACTACGTGGCCAAGCACATGCCCGACGACATGACCGGCAAGTCCATCATCACCAACACGGTTACCGAGGATGATGTCAAAGACTTCAAAGCAAGGGGTGTGCGTACGCTCATCACCACCACGCCGGAAATGGAAGGTAGGTCTTTCGGGACCAACGTCATGGAAGGCCTCTTAGTCTCTCTCCTGGGCAAGCGACCGGAAGACCTGACAGACGACGAAATCAACGCGATGCTGGACAGGTTGGACTTTAAGCCAAGGATCGAGGTGCTG
>CAZYFG010000018.1:0-3751 GCA_964646835.1 uncultured Eubacteriales bacterium
GGCAGGAGCACTTTCTTGCCGCTCTTCGCCGCCTTCTCCAGGATGGAGCGGGCCTCGTCCACCATGGAGGGCTCAGCCAGGGACTTGCCTACGCTGTGGCCCTGGGCCAGGAGGAACGTGTTCGCCATGCCGCCTCCAATGAGCAGGCAGTCCACCCTCTCCAAGAGGTTCTTGAGCACTGCGAGCTTGTCGGAGACCTTCGCCCCTCCGATGACCGCCGCGAAGGGCCTCTCCGGGTTTTCCAGGAGCCTTCCGAGAGCCTCCACTTCCTTTTCCATCAGAAAACCTGCGTAAGCAGGTATGTACGACGCTATTCCCGCGGTTGAGGCATGTGCGCGGTGGGCAGTCCCGAACGCGTCGTTCACGAAGATGTCCGCCAGCGACGCCATATCTCTAGCGAGGTCCGGATCGTTCTTCTCCTCGCCGGGATAGAACCTCACGTTCTCAAGGAGGACGACCGACCCGGGAGACATGCCGCTCACGTACACCGACACTTCGGGCCCAATGCAGTCATTGAGCTTGACGACCTTCTGGCCCAGGAGCTCGCCCAGCCGGAGAGCGACGGGGTCCAGGCGGAGTTCCGGATCTACCTTGCCCTTGGGCCTCCCCAAGTGTGAGGCCAAGATGACCTTGGCTCCGTGGGACATAAGGTATTGGATGGTGGGAAGCGCTGCCCTTATGCGGGAATCGTCAGTGATACGGCCGCCTTTCATGGGGACGTTGAAGTCAACCCGCACAAAACACCGCTTGTCCCGAACGTCAACGTCCCGTATGGTTGCTTTGGCCACTTCTAAGGCTCTCCTTTCTGAATGGCCTAGACGCCCTTGGACCCGATGTAGGAGACGAGGTCACACAGTCTCTCTGAGTAGCCCCATTCGTTGTCGTACCACGCGACGATCTTCATGAGTTCTCCAATCGCCATGGTGGAAAGCCCGTCTACAACAGACGATTCGCGCATGCCCTTGAAGTCGTTGGAGACGAGCGGCGCGTAGGTTATGCCCAAAATGCCCTTCAGCGGGCCGTTGGCAGCTTCCTCAAAAGCCTTGTTGACCTCTTCAGGAGTTGTCTTCTTGGTTAGCCTCACAACCAGGTCAACGACGGACACGGTAGGAGTCGGCACCCTGAAGGCCATCCCGTTGAACTTGCCCTTTAGTTGGGGCATCACAAGGCTGACCGCCTTGGCGGCTCCGCTGGTCGTCGGGATGATATTGAGAGCCCCGGCACGCGCCCTGCGGAGGTCCTTGTGGGAGAAGTCCAGGATAACCTGGTCGTTGGTGTAAGCGTGCACCGTGGTCATGAGACCTTCTTCGATGCCGAATCTGTCATCCAACACCTTCGCTACCGGAGCAAGTCCGTTTGTGGTGCATGAGGCGTTGGAGATAATGTTGTGCTTCACGGGATCGTAGGAGTGCTCGTTAACGCCCATCACAACGGTGATGTCCTCACCCTTGGCAGGCGCGGAAATCACGACCTTGCGGGCACCGGCCGGATCGATGTGGGCCGAAGCCTTCTGCGCCTCGGTGAACCGCCCTGTGGACTCGACGACGACTTGGACACCCAGGTCCTTCCACGGGAGCTTCCCCGGCTCCCTTTCGGCGAGAACCTTGACCATCCGTCCTCCAACGGTGAAGCCGCCCTCGCAGAGCTTCACTTCCTCGGGAAGCGTGCCGTAGTTGGAGTCATACTTGAGCAGGTGGGCCAGAGTACCGGAGTCTGTGAGATCGTTTACGGCGACTATCTCCATATCCTTTCTGGCCATTGCCGCCCTGTAAAACCGCCTCCCGATGCTTCCGAAACCGTTTACCCCTACCCGTAGCATGAAATCTACCTCCTGTGTGGTGGTGCCGCCCCGATCTCGAAGAGAAAGGCCGGCGCCCCCATTATACCCTATGTGGATAAGAAACCCACCCCTGGAAACCTCTTTGGGCGGACGGCGGTCACAGGTAGAGGATGAGCCCTAGCGCTCCGGCGGCCAGGAGAACCATGACCGGGTCCTTTCGAAGCCCCAGGATAAGGGCTGCCGAGACAACCGCTATGGCCCCGGGGACAACTCCTGTCAGCGTCGAAGGGACAACCGACAATGCGGCCGCGACAATGAGGACAACCACTACCGGACGGATTCCCCTGAATATGTCTTTCACCAAAGGCACACCGCGATACTTGTAGAAGAGGAAGCCGAGGATGAGCATGATGGCGACTGAAGGGGCGACGAGACCTAACGTGGCTGCGACCGAGCCCCAGAACCCCGCCACCTTGTACCCGACATAGGTGGCCGAGTTGATGCCGATCGGGCCCGGAGTTGCCTGGGATAGGGCAATCACGTCGATGAACTCACTCATGGTGAGCCACTGGCGCAAGTCTACGACCTCACGGGATATGAGAGGGATCATGGCGTAACCTCCGCCAAAACTAAAGGCGCCTATCTTGGCAAAGGTGAGAAAAAGCGCAGGAAACACCGCCCCCGTCCCCCTTTCGTAGTCCTCACTCAGTCCTCGCTTGGTCCTCGCCTAACCCTCGTTTAGCCCTCGCTTGCCATAACTTAGTCCTCGCTCTTGCCCTCTGACTCCCGGGCTCCAGTGCCGGACGCGCGGCGCTTCGCGGCGCCCGCTATTACCCCCATCAAGCCTGCCACGATGAGGGCGGTGACAGGCCCTTGTTTGAGGACGAACAGGAGAAGCGCCCCGGCAGCCAAGTACCAGACGTCGGCCGGTTCCTTCACGGAGCTCTTTCCCACTTGCCAGACCGCGGCAACCAAGAGGCCAAGGATGGCCGGCCTCATCCCCCGGAATACGGCGTCCACAAAAGGCGCGTCCTTGTATCTCACCAGCACCGAAGCGAAGGCGAGTATGACGAGGAAGGAAGGCAGGGCGGCGCCGGCGACCGCGGCCAGAGCGCCTCTGACACCCCGGATCTTGTACCCGGTAACGGTAGCGGTGTTGACCGCGATGGGGCCGGGCCCGCTCTGGGCGATCGCGAGAAGGTCGACGAACTCGGTCTCTCCCAACCATCCCCGCCGTTCGACCAGTTCTCTCTTGATGAGCGGGATCATGGCCCAACCGCCTCCGAAGGTGAACGCGCCTATCCGAAAGAAGCTCCAGAAGATGGAGCCATAGGGCACGGCTTTCTCATTCATCTCCAGTAGCCTCCTAGGAAAGTTCTGCGACCATAAGGGCATTCATAACGGCATTTGCCGGAAAACAAAAAGCCCCTTGAGAAGGGCTCTTGTCGTGCGGTCAGCACGGTTTACACCAAGTAATCCTTAAGCCTCTTGCTCCTCTGCGGATGGCGGAGCTTCCGGAGAGCCTTGGCCTCAATCTGCCTTATCCTCTCTCTCGTCACGCCGAACTCCCTGCCCACTTCCTCAAGAGTACGGGCCTTCCCATCATCAAGCCCGAACCGGAGCCTAAGAACCTTTTGCTCGCGGTCGTTCAAGGTATCCAAGACACTCTCTATCTGCTCCCTAAGGAGCAGAAAAGAGGCCGCGTCGACCGGGGCCGGAGCGTCTTCATCTTCGATGAAGTCACCCAGGTGGCTGTCTTCTTCCTCGCCGATGGGAGTCTCCAAGGAGACGGGCTCCTGAGCGATCTTGAGGATCTCTCTCACCTTGTCGGCGGTGATCCCCATCTCAGAAGCCACTTCCTCAGGGGTGGGTTCCCTTCCCAGCTCCTGAATAAGGTGGCGCGAAGTGCGGATGAGCTTGTTGATGGTCTCAACCATGTGGACCGGGATCCTGATGGTCCGGGCCTGGTCG
>CAZYFG010000018.1:3780-10912 GCA_964646835.1 uncultured Eubacteriales bacterium
CAGTTTGAAGCCGCGCCGGAACTCAAACTTCTCGACGGCCTTGATGAGGCCCATGTTGCCTTCCTGAATGAGGTCAAGAAACTGCATTCCGCGGCCAACATATCGCTTGGCAATGGACACCACAAGGCGCAGGTTCGCCTCGATGAGGCGGCTCTTGGCGTGCTTGTCGCCCATCTCCATCCGCTTGGCGAGCTCGACTTCCTCTTCCGCCGAAAGGAGAGGTACACGACCAATTTCCTTCAGGTACATGCGGACCGGGTCATCGAGCGCGACGCCTTCCGGGACGCTCAAGTCTATCTCGGTAGGCTCGTCCACGTGCTCGCCCTCAGGCATGTCCTCATCGCTGTCCTTCTCAAGCACCACGGCCTCGGCAGACTCCAAGACATCGACGTCATCCTCGCCGCCGCCCTGGACGCCTTCGCCGCCTCCGCGGGCACCCTCGCCGGGACCCTTCTTAACGTTCAAGACCTCAATCCCCAGGTCCTCAAAACTCCTGTAGACGTCATCAATCTGTTGAGACGTGAGGTCCAACTGACCGAGCGCGTCGGCAATTTCCGAATAGGTCAGAAAACCCTTCTTCTGACCTTTCAGAACTAGGTCTTTTATCGCGTCAATATTCGCCGACTGCAATTCCTTCAAAACCCTTCCCTCCTGGGGACACCTACAGCGCCGAACCCTCGCCCGCGTCTCCTGTAGATTTCAGTTGCTTCAGCAATCGTTGATAGTCCTGGCTTGCTTTTGCGAGCGTCGTCTGGTCTTTGGTACGCTCCGCGAGCGCTATCGTCTCACGCAGTTCTTCCAACCTTTCTCGTCTCAGGCTGCGTACACAATCGTTTAGTATTCGTTCGGTCGATTCCTTGGGGAGTGCTCCGAACCTAATACACAGCTCCGCCACATAGGTCTCTATTCTCTCATCGAGTACCGCGTCCACGGGGCCCTCCCGGAGGACCCTGAACAACTCCCGGCATATGGGGTCGGCGAAATCGTCTTCCCCAAGAATTTCCAAGGTCTTTTCGAGTAATCCTCGGTTTTCGATGAGACAACGGATTACTCCTTCTTCGGCCTTCTTGCGAACCACACCAATTTCGATATCACTCTGCCTTATTCCTGCCGGCTTCTCGACTCCTTTGGAGCCGTTGGCAGGATTAGGCTGCACTCGGTTGTCATAACCAGTAGTATCCCTGTTTTGAGACTGTTTATACTTTCTCTCCTGCTCAGCCTTTCTCCTGTACGTTTCGACATCCTTGTCGAGGGATGCGGTGGGTACCCCTAGATCCCTGGCGAACTCCTCGATATAGGCCGAACGCTCAAACTCGCTGGAGAGTGAGGCCAGGACCGGAATCATGACGTCCCGGATCCGCATTTTTCCCTCAATCCCCAGATGGGCGTTTTCCCTCCGGATCTCATCGTATATGAACATGATGTCGGGAAGGGCCTGCTCTAGCCGCTCCTCGAATGCGGCGGGCCCCTTCGCCCGCAAGAACTCGTCCGGGTCCTTGGCGCCCGGAAGAGTGACCAACCGGGTCCTTCCGCCGGCTTCCCTGAATACGTCGATGCTCCTCCGGCCGGCGCGTTTTCCGGCTTCATCTTGGTCATACACAAGGTAGACGTTCTGTGAGAGGATGAGGAGAGTTCTGGCCTGCTCTCTCGAAAGCGCGGTACCCATCCCCGCAACCGTATAGTCTATTCCATGCTGGAAGGCCGTGATAACGTCCATGTAACCTTCCATGATCAGGACCTTGTCCGCGCGCCTTACCCCGGTCTTCGCCAGGTTCAGGGCGTAAAGCTCCCTGCCTTTCCGGAACACCGGAGTCTCAGGCGAGTTCAGATACTTGGGGTTCTCGTCGCCGAGGGCGCGGCCCCCGAACCCGATGAGGACGCCCCCCGAATCGTAGATTGGGAAAGTCACGCGGTTCCTGAACCTGTCGTAATACCCTCCGCCCTGCCGCTCAAGCAGAAGCCCGGCCTTCTCGAAGTCGGATTGGTGAAATCCGCTCCGCTTCGCTCCGGCCGCGATGAAGTCCCAGTCATCGGGCGCGTAGCCCAGGCCGAACTTATCGATGATCTCCCTGGAGAGCCCCCTTTTCTCCAGATAGCCTAAGGCCGCTTTCCCTCTGGACCCATAAAGGGCTTCCCGGAACCTTGCCTGGGCAAATTCCAGCGCGTCCAGGAGCCGCCCGTGCTCCTTCCTCCGCTCCCCTTGAGCGGCCCATGAGCGGCGGGGCGGCAGACGCACCCCTGCTCTCTGGGCAAGCTTCTCGAGCGCCTCGGGAAAGGAAAGCCCTTCCCTCTTCATGAGGAAAGTGAAGGCGTTGCCGCCCGTCCCGCAGCCAAAGCAGTAGAAGAGCTGCTTGTCCGGGTCGACGGTGAACGACCCCGTCTTCTCCTCGTGAAACGGGCAGAGACCGACGTAATTCTTGCCCGCCTTTCTGAGCTTCACATGCTCTGAGATCAGGGCAACAATGTCGGTCCGCAGTCTGACTTCACGGGCAACGTCGTCTTCGACGAAGCTCTTGGACATGGCAAAAACCTCACTACAACGGAACGCGTCCCGTCAGGAAGGGTCAAATCCCCAAGTAGACGGAACAAACGCGAGCCGGTACTGGAGAATGGCGAAACGGTCGGTCATGCCTGACACATAATCGCAAGCTCTCACCTGAACATCGGTGGTAGCCGCGTAGGAACTGCCAATGGCCTCCGGGTGACGGCAATAATGCCGGTACAAAGCTTCGACGACTCCCCTGGCTTTGTCCTCTTCTTTCTTGGCCGGGGAGTCCACGTAGACCCGGTCGAAGAGAAACTCCCTGAGAACGGTGAGCGCGTCCAGGACGTCGCCTGAAAGGGAGACCCGGCCTTTCTCCAGGCTTTCAGTGATCACGGCGGTAACCAGGGTGTTGACCCGCTTCCCGTGGGTCCTGCCCAGCACCTCTAGCGCTTCTGCCGGCAGGTCACCGGGAGTCAAGATACCTCCCCGGATGGCGTCGTCGATATCATGGTTTACATAAGCAATGCGGTCCGCTATCTGGACGCACCGTCCTTCTTCGGTGGATGGGGTTTCCCTCCACGGATGGCACTTGATGCCGTCCCTCACTTCCCAGGTGAGGTTCAGTCCGCCGTCTTCGAGGACGTCTACGACCCGCAAAGACTGCAGGTTGTGAGCGAAGCCCCCGGGATGGATGCGGTCCAGGACTTCCTCGCCTGCGTGACCGAAGGGCGTGTGCCCCAAGTCATGCCCCAGAGCGATGGCTTCCGTGAGGTCCTCGTTGAGCCTCAGGCCCCGGGCGATGGTCCGGGCGATCTGGCAGACCTCAAGGGTATGAGTAAGGCGCGTCCGGTAATGGTCGGCCTCCGGCGCGATAAAGACCTGGGTCTTGTCTTTGAGCCTCCTGAACGCCTTGGAGTGGATGATCCTGTCCCGGTCCCTCTGAAAGGCCGTCCGGACCGGGCAAGGCTCCTCCTCAACAAGCCGGCCTCGTGTCTTGGACGAAAGGACGGCGGTCGGAGACAATTGTCTTGCCTCGAACTCTTCAGTCCGCTCCCTTATCCCGAGGCTCTGGGGCTTATCCATCGCCAAACTAACCTCCATAAACAAAGAGAAAACATAGAGAGACTCCGAACGACATATTCGGAGTCTCTCCGGCTTTTCCCTACCTTAGGGCTTACCCCTTCCGAACCCCGGAGGCTCGCAACGCACCGGGCTTACGCGTGAGTAAGCGCTGCGTGGGCTGCGGCAAGCCTGGCAACGGGGACTCTGAACGGCGAGCAGGACACGTAGTCCAACCCGGCGATGTGGCAGAACTCCACCGAGTCGGGGTCTCCTCCGTGCTCGCCACAGATGCCGATCACCAGGTCCGGACGGGTCGACCGGCCCAGTTCCACCGCCATCTTCACAAGTTTGCCGACGCCGTTCCTGTCAAGCACCTGGAACGGGTTCTCCTTGAGTATCTTCTGCTCGAGATAGAGGTGCAGGAACTTGGCTTCCGCGTCGTCGCGGCTGTAGCCGAACGTCATCTGGGTGAGGTCGTTGGTCCCGAACGAGAAGAACTCCGCGTGCTTGGCGATCTCGTCGGCCGTGAGAGCGGCCCTCGGGAGCTCGATCATGGTACCCACGACGATGGGGAAGTTCATCCCGCTCTCCTTGCGGATCTCCTCCCCTATCCTCACGACCATCTCACGGTTCAGTTCCAGCTCTTTGGCCTCTCCGACGAGGGGGATCATGACCTCGGGCTTCACGTCGGTGAACCCGTCCTTGAAGAGACGGGCCGTGGCCTGGAAGATGGCCCTGGCCTGCATCTCATAAATCTCAGGCCACAGGATGCCCAGACGGCAGCCGCGGAGACCCATCATGGGGTTGGCTTCGTGGAGCTCTCTCGCCATCCGCAGGGTGTTCTCGACCCTCGCGATCTCACTGGCCGAGGCCTTCTGGTGCCTCATCTCCGTGAGCTTCACGGCCAGTTCCTCAGTGGAAGGCAGGAACTCGTGAAGAGGCGGGTCGAGGAGGCGGATGGTTACGGTGTAACCCCTCATGGCCTTCAATATCTCGTAGAAGTCGCTTTCCTGCATGGGCAGGAGTTTGTCAAGGGCAGCCTTCCGCTCCTCGACGGAGGTTGACATGATCATCTCCTGGACCACGGGAAGCCTTTCGGCTGCCATGAACATGTGCTCGGTCCTGCAAAGACCGATACCCGTGGCGCCGAGTTCGCGGGCTTTCTTGGCATCCTGAGGAGTATCTGCGTTTGCTTTCACGCCCAGCTTCTTGATCTCGTCGGCCCACTTCAGGATCTCCTCGAAGGCCCCGCTCACGCTGGGTTCAACCAAGGGGACCGAGCCGACGTAGACATTGCCCGTGGAGCCGTCAATGGAGATAATGTCGCCTTCCTTGATCTGGGCCTTTCCAACGGTGGCTTTCCCGTTCTCGATATCCAGGTGGAGGTCATCGCAGCCGACGATGGCGGGCTTGCCCATTCCACGGGCCACAACCGCCGCGTGGCAGGTCATGCCGCCTCGCGAGGTCAGAACTCCCTGGGCGTAGATGAGACCGGGCATATCCTCGGGCTTGGTCTCAGGTCTCACGAGGATGACCTTCTGGCCCTCGGACCCCATTTGCTCGGCCTTCTTGTAGTTGAACACGACGGCGCCGATGGCAGCCCCCGGAGACGCCGGGAGACCCTGGCCCGCCACTTCTATCGTGGCGTTGGGGTCCACTCCCCTGTGGAGCATGCGGGCGACTTCCTCAGGCTTTACGCGCTTCACTGCCTCTTTCTTGTCAATACGCCCCTCCTGAACCATCTGGCGGGCGATCTCCAGAGACGCGGCGGCGGTCCTCTTCCCGGTCCTCGTCTGGAGCATGTACAGTTTGCCGTGCTCTATGGTGAACTCCATGTCCTGCATGTCTCTGTAGTGGTCTTCCAAGGTGGCGGCCACTCTCTTAAGCTGCTCGAAGGTCTCGGGAAGGTCTTCGGGCATCTGGGCAATCGGCTTGGGGGTGCGGATACCCGCGACGACGTCCTCGCCCTGAGCGTTCACGAGATACTCGCCGTACAACACGTTCTCGCCGGTTGACGGGTTGCGGGTGAACATGACGCCCGTGCCCGAGTCAAATCCCATATTCCCAAATACCATCATCTGCACGTTGACTGCGGTGCCTAGCTCATCGGGGATCTTGTTGATCTTCCGGTAGACGATGGCGCGCTCGTTGTTCCAGGACCTGAACACTGCCTCGACGGCCATGCGGAGCTGCTCCATTGGGTCGTCGGGGAACTCGATGCCGGCCTTCTCCTTCACAACCGCCCGGTACCCGGCGATGACTTTCTTCAAACCTTCCACCGAGATCTCGTAATCGTACTTTACTCTCTCGGCTTCCCTCTGGCCGACCAATATGTGCTCGAAATCTTCATGGGGGACTTCCAGCACGACGTCGCCAAACATCTGCATGAACCTTCTGTGGCAGTCGAGCGCGAACCTCATGTCGTTGGTCGCGGCATACAGCCCCTGCACGCTGTTCTCATTGAGGCCCAGGTTCAAGATGGTGTCCATCATACCCGGCATGCTGATGGCCGCGCCGGACCGGACCGAGACCAGGAGAGGATTGGTCCTGCCGCCGAACTTCTTGCCGGTGCTCTCCTCCAGACCCTTTACGTGCTCCTCTACTTGCTCCCAGAGACCCGGAGGCAGCTTCTTCCCGTGCTTGTAGTAATCGATGCAGGCTTCGGTGGAAATCGTGAAACCCGGCGGCACCGGAAGACCTATGCGGGTCATTTCCGCCAATCCGGCGCCCTTCCCGCCAAGGATGGCGCGCATGTTTTCGCCGCCTTCCTTGAACCAGTAGACGAACTTTGGTGCCACTCTAACGCCCCCTATGTATTTCTGTTTCTGAAAATCGCCGCCGGATCGTCGGATCGGCGGCGGATCGTCCTATGTGCCCAGGTTATTTTAACCGCTTGGGACAAGCGATTTCAACAACGAGAAATCAGCGTAGTCGCTCCAAAAACGGGCAAGTAAGCCCAGGAGAGTCAACCGGTTCTCCTTCAGAGCCGTCTCACCGGCCATTATCAGCACCTCGTCCAGACACCTGTCGATGAAAGGCTTAAGCTCCGAGAGGAGATTCAGGTACTCTGCGTAACGACGGGACTCGAAGGTCGCCAGGAGCCTCTGGTCCCTTTCACGGACCGCCCGGTAGAGAGCCCGTTCCGCCTCGTCTCTGAGGAGCGCCTCATCCACCAGTCGCGAAGTGGCCGCCTTCCCCAGGACTCCGACACGGCCCCAGGCCGCAACCAATTCGGCCAGTTGCCGGGTGCCCACAAGGTCTGACAGGGCCTTGGCCATCGCCTCGGCGCGGGCAAGCCTCGTCTCGCCGCCCGTGAGGACCGCCCTCACGACCTCGACCGGCACCCCCCGTTCGAGGAGGACCGCCTCCAAGCGGGCCTTCAGGAAGTGAGCCATCCTCGCCTTCGCCTCCGGAGAAGGATCGCTCACGACTTCCGCCGCAAGCCGCAGAGGAAGGGACAAAAGCTCCTCCATGGTGAAGTCGTAGCCGTGGCCTGTCACTATGCCCACAACACCAAGGGCGTTTCGCCTTAGGCCCAAGGGGTCCTGGGAGCCGCTTACCTCTATCCCGAGGGAGAACGATACC
>CAZYFG010000018.1:10933-19145 GCA_964646835.1 uncultured Eubacteriales bacterium
TGGCGCCTCTGGGCATATAGTGCTGGGCGATAGAACGGGCAACCAGCGGGTCCAGTCCCTCCAACTCCGCATACAGGCCGCCCATCACGCCCTCCAGCTCGGGAAACTCTCTGACCATGGACGTAAGGAGGTCGGTCTTGGCGAGGAGCGCCCCCTGCCGGGCGGCGTTCGCCTGGGCCTCGGGCAGCCGGGCCGCTTGGGCCAGCATGAGGGCTATCCGCTCCATCCTGGAAGCCTTGTCTCGCATGTTTCCCGCGTTCTTCACAAAACGGATCCCTTCCAGCCGGGGAAGGAGATCCCAGAGTGAGACCTGGCGGTCCTGTTCGAAAAAGAAACTGGCGTCCTCCAGACGGGCCCGGAGCACCCACTCGTTCCCCATCCTCACCGTCTCAATGCCTTCCTCGGCGTCGCCGTCGCGAACGCCTATGAAGGCGGGGCGCAAAGACCCGTCACGCGCAGCGATCGGGAAGTACCTCTGGTGGTGACGCATGGACGTGATGAGGACGTCCTTGGGAAGCGCGAGGTATCTCTCATGGAAGTGCCCGACGAACGGAGAGGGATGCTCCGATATGGACGTGACTTCAGAGAGGAGCTCGTCGTCCACGAGCGGCTCTCCCCCCTCGGCTGCCGCAAGCCTCCGGGCCTCCCTGAGTATCATGTCTTTGCGCTTTTCGCCCGAGATTTCCACGAAAGCGCCGGAGACCGCCTGGAAGTAATCGCCCGCCGAAGGGATGTAGACCTCGCCGGGGTGCAGCGTGCGGTGGCCGTAGGTCGTACGTCCGGCAGTCCTGCCTGCCACCGTGAGCGGTATCACTTCGGTGCCGTAGAGGCTCACTACCCACCGGATGGGCCTGAACCAGCGCCAGTTCTCCTCCCCCCAGCGCATGGGATACGGGCACTCGATCCCCATAACCACGTTGGGGATGATTTCGGGGAGCACCGATGATACGGGTCGCCCCTCCTCGTGCCTCTCTCCGTACACGTATTCGCTGCCCGGCTCTCCCTCAAGACTCACGTCCGAAGGGTCAATCCCGAGGGACCTGCAGAAGCCCAAAAGAGCCTTTGTCGGGTTCCCTCCGGCATCGTAAGCCGCTTTTCTCGAGGGGCCCCTGACGCGGGATACGGCGTCATCGCTCATAGCCGCAAGGTTCGTCACGTAGAGGACAAGCCTCCGCGGGGTCCCGTAGGTCTCAATATCATCAAACCTGAGACGAGCCGCGCCCAATGCCTCGGAAGCCCTGTGCTTCAGGTCAACCAGCGCGCCCGGGAGGTAGCGGGCCGGGATCTCGTCTGAACCGATCTCCAGGAGGTAATCACCGGTCACCGGAAAGCACCTCCTTGGACTTCACGTAGGCCTTGGCGCAGTCTCGCGTCATGGCCCGCACTTTCAGTATGTAGTTCTGACGCTCGGAAACCGAGAGGGCGCCTCTCGCGTCCAGCAGGTTGAAAAGATGTGAACACTTTAGAGCGCAGTCGTAAGCGGCCAGGAAGATACCCTCCTTGAGGAGCCGCCTGCATTCGGTCTCCCACTGGTCAAACTGCTTCCTCAGAAGGTCCGTGTCGGCATGGAGAAAGCCGTAGGCCGAGAACTGTTTTTCCTGTTCGAGATAGACGTCTTTGTACGTGAGCCCGGGCGCCACCAGGACATCCCACATGCTGCTTTTCCCCTGGATGTAAGCCGCCAACCGCTCCAAGCCGTAAGTTATCTCGCAGGATATGGGCTTGACCTCTATGCCGCCGACTTCCTGGAAGTAGGTGAACTGGGTGATCTCGTTTCCGTCCAGCCACACCTCCCAACCCAGGCCCGACGCGCCCAGAGTCGGTGACTCCCAGTTATCCTCAACGAGTCTGATGTCGTGCTCGGTGCGCTTAAGACCCAGGCGTTCCAGGGACTCGATGTACATCTCCACCACCATATCCGGCGGGGGCTTCAATATGACCTGGAACTGGAAGTAGTAGCCCGCGCGGTACGGGTTGTCCCCGTAACGGGCGTCAGTCGGGCGCCTGCACGGCTCCACGTACGCCATCTTCCACGGTTCGGGACCCAAGACCCTGAAGAACGTGAAGGGGTTGAAAGTGCCGGCCCCTTTTTCAATGTCGTAAGGTTCGCCGATGAAGCAGCCCTTTTCAAACCAGAAATCCTGCAGAGCCGATATCACTTCGCGAAAATAGAGAAACTTCCCCACTCCCAAGACTCCTTCCGGCACATGCTGAAGCCTCGCTCCGGCCCCCAGCGTATTGGGCGTAACTTCTCTGGGGTAGATACCATATCCTGCTCGCTCCTCTACGAGCCTTCCTTCTCTAGCCTTTCCACAAGAGACAGAGATTTAGGACGCTTGCCGAGGACGTGAGCGACGTATTCCCGCATCACGAGGGAAGCCTCGTCCCGGACCTTGCCTCTCGCGATCACGTTGGGCCGGCCCGGCGAGGCCGCGATAAGAGAGAGGGTCCTGACGGCGCCGGAGGAAACCTGAATGAGCTCGTCAGGATGGGCGGCTTCTGCGCGGCACTTTCCGCACCAGACACCGCCCCCGTGAACCGAGAAGTGGACGGTGCCTGCCAATTCCCCGCCGCAGGCAGAGCAGGAATCGAGTGAAGGCAGAAACCCTGCGCTCATGAGCAACCGGAGTTCGGCCCATCTGGCCACAGTCCACAGTTCGCCCGGTTCCTCAAGGCTGTCGAGGATGGCCACAAAAAGGCGGTAAACGCCCGGGTTTCTTTCGTGCTCGGGCACGAGGCCCGCTACTATCTCGGCCAAGTAGCTTCCGTAGACGACCCTCGCGTAATCCCCAACGATCCCGGGGTAGGAGTGGAGGAGCGAGACCTGAGTCACCCTGTCCAGCGACTGCCGGCCGTAGATCTGAAAATCCGCCCGGCAGAACGGCTGGGTGACCGCGGCAAGCTTGCTGTTGGGCTTCCGGGCGCCGCGAACGACCGCTCTGACCAGACCTTCTTCTCTGGTCAGTATCGTGGCGATCCTGTCGTGCTCCCCGAGGTCTACGGAGGAGAGCACAACGCCCTCGGTTTGGTACAGCACTAGGCGCCCCCCTCCGCTCCGCCTTCGTGCCTCTCGGTCTGGCGGCCGTTGGGGAAGCGAAACTCGACGAAGAAGAGCCCCACCAGCGAGGGCACAACCAGGACGCACATGTACGCGAGGAAAAAGGCCAACCGATCCCGGAAGAGTCCCGTCAGCCTCTCTGGGAGCTCCGTGAGCGCGGGCAAGAAGGCCACGGCCCCGATGAAGACGGCAAACAAAGACGCGATCAGCACTCCCGCGGCTGCCACGTCTTTGACAACCTTGACGGTAGGGTGGTACCGGGGCTCCATGACGTCAACCAAGGATTCGGTCAGCGTGTTGACCACTTCTGCGAGAAGGACTCCGGCAATGGCCAAGACCACCATGAGGACCTCAACCCTGCCGACTCCCAGCGCGATGCAGAGAGACCCGACCAGTGTCGCTGCGAAAACGTGGATGCGCATGTTCCTCTCTGTGAGGTAGACGTAGGAGAGGCCCTCCATCGCGTGCACGAAACTCATGATGACGGGCCTGAAGGACGGGCGGGCAGGCCTCACGCCCGGTTCTTCGTGAGATACGCGCTTAGGATCTCGTCCTGGCGCTTCCACATTACCGCCTCTTTCTCGGGCGTCTCGTGATCGTACTCCAGAAGGTGAAGCGTGCCGTGAACAAGGAGGAGGAGTATCTCTTCATCGAGAGACTTGCCTGCGCTTTTCGCCTGTCTGGCGGCCGTATCCAACGAAATCACGATATCGCCCAGAACATCCGGCATCCCCTCGATGTCAGGGGCAGACGGTTCCTCGCCTTCGTTGAGGGCGAAAGACAAGACATCCGTGGGGCCGTCCATGCCTCTCCACTCGCTGTTCAGGCCGGCAATGAACGCGTCATTTGAAAAAAGAACCGAGACCTCCCACTCGCCGTCTGCGCGCCCCTCGCTCCGGAGAACCAAGGTGACTAGACACTCGGCCTGGTGGACAAGCTTGTCTTTCACCGCCGCGGATAACTCGTTTTGGGTCTCGAACTCAACTAGGACCGGCACGCTCGGCGCCCCCGCTCCCGCCTTGCTTGGTTTTCTGCTCGGGGTATTCTATCCTCGTGTGGAAAATGCCCGCAAGCACCTTGGTGAAGGTCTCAGTGACCGTGTCCAGCTCTTTCAAGGTAAGGTCGCAGCGGTCCAACTGGTGGTCGAAAAGGCGGTCGTTTATCATCTTCCGCACTAGGGACTCGATCCTTGCCGGAGTAGGCCTGGATAGAGAGCGGGTGGCGGCCTCTACGCCGTCTGCGAGCATCACCACGGCCGTTTCCTTTGTGCCCGGCCGCGGGCCTTCGTACCTGAAGTCCCACTCTTCGGGCGCCCTGGCATCCTTCCCTCCCGTGCCCTCCGCGGCTCTATTGTAGAAGTAAGACGCCAGCATCGTCCCGTGATGTTCGGAGATGAAGTCCCTGATGACAGCCGGCACCTTGTGTTCCTTGGCGAGTTCGACACCGTCTCTCACGTGGGACATGATCACCGTGGCCGAGAGAGTCGGGCTCATTTTGTCGTGGGGGTTATCCATGCCCTGGATCTGGTTCTCGGTGAAGAAGTACGGGCGCTTCACCTTGCCCACGTCGTGATAGTAGGCTCCCACGCGGGCCAACAAGCTGTCCGCGCCGATAGCCATCGCTGCGGCCTCTGCCAGATTGGCCACCATGATGCTGTGGTGGTAAGTGCCCGGCGCCTCCAGGAGCAAACGATGCAGGAGCGGGTGCTCCGGATTGGAGAGCTCCAGGAGCTTGATGGGCGTGATGAGTCCAAAAGTGGCCTCAAACAAGGGGAGGAGCCCGACGGCCAACACGGCCGAGAACGGGCCGTCCACTATCACCATGATCATGTCGCGCCACGACAGGATGTCATCCAGCGGCACGGTGCCCGTGAGCCCGAGTCCGAAGTAAGTGGCGGTGCTCGCCAGCGACACGACGAAGCCCGCGCGTATGAAGTGCATCCTGTTCCAATCGGCCCTCAAGACGAGGCTTGCGGTCAGCCCCCCCGCCAGGGAAAGGGCCATGAACCTCACATCAAAACCGGTGACGGTACCGGTCACCAATGTCATGCAAGCGCTGAACAGCGCCCCGAAGCGCCGGTCGAATAGAGAAGAGACCAAGAGCACGCCCGTAGCCGCCGGTATGAGAAAGCCGGTGAACGCCGCCATGCCTCCGATGGTCACGACGCTGACCATCAGGACCGACGCAAGGACGGCCAGTTTCCCTCCCGGTCCGAAGACCTCGGGGTGGTGGACTCTCAAGTATACGTAGATGACTCCCAAGATCAAGAGAGACATGAGAAGCGCCCCTGCGACGGCCGAAAACCGGACCCTCGGCCCCACCATGCCCAACTCGACGAGGAGCGCCATCTGATCCTCTGTCACTATGTCGCCTTCACGGACTATGAACTGGCCCCGTCGGATGCGGACCGGTTCCACGGCGTCTACCGCCTTGCGCCTCTCCCTCTCGGTGCTTTCCTGGTTCAAAACCCAGTTGGCTTTGAGGTTCTTCTCCACAAATGAGCCTAGGGCCTTAACTATATGCGGCGGAAGAGCCGGGTCTCCGGAGAGGTCTCCGACCATTTGGGCTCTGGCCGACATGAGGTTCTCGGACTTGACTCCAGCTTGAAGCCCGGTCTCCAACACCTCGATGAGTCTCACCGCTCCGGTATCCAGTATCTCAGGTTGGGACGCGGGGAGGGCGATGATGTCCGAGTCGGACATGGAGGCGCTCAGGAACGGGCGGAGCGTCCCGATGATCTCCTGGGTCGTCGGAGTGCCTGCCTGAAGCGCGGCCACCGCCTCACGGAACGCGGTGACCTGCGTCTTGAGCTCGGCAAGGACCTTGGGGTCCTTTTCCCACTGTTCGGGCACGTTGGCTGCCGCTTGCGCGCGAAGGGCTTCGGTAGCCGCGACGTCAATCACTTCTCTGGGGGCTTTGATGTCGATGGCCGATACGTCGCCCACGAGAACGCCGACCGGCTGCGGCATGAGGGACAGGAAGAAGGTCACGAAGACGACAAGGAACGTGACCGCGCCCCACGCTATGGCGCGCCGGAACTTGGCGATGCCGCTTATGGTCGCCCTGAGAGGCGACTTGTCCTTATCCCTGTTCTTCGCCTTCGGCTCTTTTGCCGGTCTCGCTCCCACTATTGCCTCGGCTCCTCAGTCCAATTCGCTTTCTCGTACTTGTCATAGGCCCTTATTATGCGCGATACGAGCTCGTGTCGAACGACGTCCCTGTCGGTCAGGTACACTATGCTTATGCCCGGCACATCCCTAAGGACTATCCTCACCTGCTCGAGTCCCGAGTAGGTCCCTTTCGGAAGGTCGATCTGGGTGATGTCTCCGGTCACCACTGCCTTTGAGTTCAAGCCCATCCTGGTGAGAAACATCTTCATCTGCTCAGGAGTCGTGTTCTGAGCCTCATCCAGTATCACGAAGGCCGATTCCAGGGTCCTCCCCCTCATGTACGCGAGGGGCGCCACCTCGATCAGGCCTTTCTCCATGTACTTCTGGAACGTCTCAAGTCCCAACACGTCGAATAGAGCGTCGTAAAGCGGCCTTAGATACGGGTTCACTTTCTCCTGGATGTCGCCCGGCAAGAAACCCAACCTCTCTCCCGCCTCAACAGCAGGCCTGGTCAGGATGATGCGGTCGACCTCTTTCCTCTTGAACGCTGCCACGGCCATAGCGACGGCGATGTACGTCTTGCCCGTCCCGGCGGGCCCTATACCGAATACCAGCGGGTTCTCTTTGATGGCCTTGATGTACTCTTTCTGCCCCTGGGTACGGGGTCCGATGGGCCGGCCCCGGACGTTCACCAGGATCGTGTCTCCGTATTCCGTAAGCTCGTTGCCTTCTCGGATCGTCCGGACTGCGTAGCGTACGTCTTGGGTTGTCACCTTCTGGCCGGCTTTGGCGCGACTTATGAGGTGGCGGAGCACTGCGTTTGCCGTTTCCAGGTCTTCGTCGCTTCCGTACACGACCAAGTTCTTGCCGCGGGCCACAATTTTCACGTCGAGACTGTCTTCCAATAAAGCGAGATTCTCATCATACGACCCAAACAACCGGAACATCTCACCGTTGTCGGAGATCTCGAAGACAATATGGTTGTCTTGTGACGGCAAGTTAGGTGATCAACCTCCATCCAGATCCTGTGTAATTGTCCACGGTTTCACTCCGCCAATGTCTTCTTCCGCCGAAAGTACCAGCCTGACCGATATGACCCCTTCTTCTACCACGCGGGTCTCATAGCTCAAGTCTACCAATTCAAGAGACGAAGGCAATTCCCTTTCTATGGCTTCCATAGCTTCTTGCTTCGCAATGGAGACAGCCTCTTCCTGCGTGATCTTCCGGGGGACCCATTCGGTCTCGTAAAATACCCTGGTTATGACTTGAATCTCCCTAGGGGTGCCCTTGAACAGGGTGACTTCGGGGTAATCCTCGACCTCATACCATTCGAACGTGTCCCGCGGGAGCGCGAGGACGGTCTCGGTACTGCCGTACCGGAGGACTTTGACCTCGGTCTTCCTCCCCGTTCGCACGGCTACCTGTTCGTAAAGGTCCGTCTCCCTGTAGATCTCATACCACGTGAGGGCGACGACACTCCCCCGGGCACCCGTCCTGGCATCGCCCGGCGAACCCGCGATGAGCACCTGACCTGCTTTCACCGTTTGGCCGGGCTGAACCAGAGGCGTACCGGCGAGCACCAGCACGGACTTGACGACGCCGTCTTTCAAGGCGACGACGTCGCCGGGGAGTTCACTGGGAGGCCTCGTCTTCTCAACCACCTCGATAACGGCGAGAGTGCCCTGAAAATGAACGTATGCCCAAGTGAGTTCCGGATGCCTCTTGAGGAGGGCGGCTTCTACGAGAGAAGGCGAAACGGCGCTCTTTCGCGCCCCCGGGACAAGCCCCGCCGCGGCCACTGTCGACAGGATATCCCGCTCGCTTACGGTCTCATTTCCTTTCACTTGGATAGACCATGTCCCGCCCGCCATGTAGATGAGTCCGGCCAGCATGAATGCCGCTACAAGAAGGAACAGGGGTCGCTTTTTGACCCTGGACATGATGAACGGGAGCCCGAGCCTCCGGCGAATCCGGGGGACGCACCTGGACCTCCTTGCCAACCTGTGGATATCGCGGTACCTGGGGAGAGTCGTGTAGAAAAAAA
>CAZYFG010000019.1:0-3458 GCA_964646835.1 uncultured Eubacteriales bacterium
CCGCCGGTTAGCACCACATCTGCTCCCCGTGACAGGGCTTCCCCCAACAGGTACTCCAGTCCCCTTACCTTGTTGCCTCCCAGAGCGACTCCGGTCAAATCATCGCGCTTTAGGTAGAGGTGGTCCCGACCCAGGTATCGCTCGATGTTTCTGAGCCTTGTGAGCGGGGTAGGGAAATGGCCTAAAGGCAGCCTTGGAAGGCTGTCGAGTGCAGCGCGGAGGCAAGCGGCGCTTGCACCCAGTCTTGTGGCGTCCGCAACCGGTCCACGGCTGTCCCACAATCCATTGTCGCCTTTCCGGATGTCTCCCAACCGGTTCGCCTCCACCTACGAAGATCCCCGATATGTTCTTTGGACACCTTGGGCACTCCTACCTTTGGGCCTTCCCTTCGGCTCACCCGCGGCGAATTGGCCAAGCGTCCTGGACTTGTCGGCCCGTGTTACTATGGATACATCCACAGTATCCTCGAACCTGGAGTGGTGTCGGTGCTGCGTGTCCCTGTCGCACTGGTAAGGTGCGAATCCTACGACCCGGAGAGCGTTCAAAGATCAGTGGAAAGAGCCTTCAGTCTACTGGGCGAAGCGGAGAACCTGTTGCCCCGTCAGGGGACATGCCTCGTAAAGCCCAACCTGCTATCGCCCTCTAAACCGGAACTGGCCATTACGACCAACCCGGAGGTTGTGAAGGCAGTGGTCGCCGAGGTGCGGAAGGTTGCCGAACACGTAGTTGTGGGCGACAGCCCGGGCCGGGGAGATACGCTCGGAGCCGCCGAGGAATCCGGCGTCGCTTCGGTGTGCCGCAACTTAGGCGTGGATGTAGTGCCTTTTGATGAGGGCCAGAAGGTTCGCCTACCTGAGGGGCGACTATGCAAGGAGTTCTTCTTGGCCCTTCCCGTCGTTCGGGCTCAGGCGATAGTGAACGTGGCCAAGATGAAGACCCATGGCTTTATGGGATACACGGGAGCGGTTAAGAACCTCTTTGGATGCATTACGGGCACTCGAAAGGCCAAGTACCATCTTCGCTATCAGGGGAAACACGAATTTGGTGTTATGCTGCTTGATCTCCTTTCAGCCGTGAGGCCTGCGGTCTCGGTCCTGGACGCGGTTGTGGCGATGGACGGTGACGGGCCTTCTCACGGCAGGCCTCGTCCTTTTGGGGCGATCCTTGCCTCCGCCGACCCGGTCGCGGTTGATTCGGTTGCGCTTCGCCTAGCTGGAGTAGACCCTACGGTCGTTCCGTACCTCAAGGCCGCGGCCGACTACGGAGTCGGGGCAGTGGCCCCGGAGGATGTGGAGGTAGTCGGTGATCCCCCCGAATCCTTCACAATCAAAGACTTCCGGATGCCGGGCGGAGAGCGGCATCGGTCGCTGCTCAGATTCGGCGGAGCGGTGAAGAAGTCGATCACCGCGAGACCCGTCGTGAACATCTCGAAGTGCACCGGGTGCGCCGAATGCCAGAAATCATGTCCTCCGCACGTCATTTCCATGTCCGGGAAGAAAGCAGTCATTGACCATAATAGGTGCATACGATGCTATTGCTGTCACGAGATGTGCCCTTCCGGCGCCATTGACCTTATGATGGGGTTGGCTGCCAGGGCTCTGGACCGATTCATCGATTCGTTGTCCAGAGAGTAGACAGGCATGGGTGTTGAGAAGAGGGGTGTGAGAGTTGACCGGAAAAAGCAGCGCCAGAATCGCGGATTTGATTAAGAGGGCCCACGAGATACGGCTCAATGGCCTCAACTGTGCCGAGACGGTGGTTTGGGCTATGGGCCAGTATTGGAATGAGGATTTCAAGACCTCGTACGCGACGGGGCTCGGCGGAGGGGTCGCCAGGCTGGATGAGACCTGCGGAGCGTTGACCGGGGCCATCGTGGCTTTGGGCGCAAAGGTCGGGCGGACCGATCCCGCAGACGCTGACAAGAAAGCCCTGTGCTATCGCTTGGGGCAGGAAGTAGCCAGGCAGTTCAAACACGAGATGGGCACGACCCAGTGTAAGGACATCATCGGGTTCACGCCGGTAGGTGAAGGCATCCAGGCGCGCTGGACAAAGGCCTTTCAAACCGGACGCTGCGGAAAAGCCATTGAGGCGGCGATAAGGGCTCTAATCCGGGTCGTGGAAGGGTAAGGGAAGAGAAGAGAAGGGGCAGGATTCCCCGCCCCTTGATTCACACAGGATGTTTACGCTGTACGTTTGCGCTGGGCATTCGGACAGTCCGTTCGCACTAGACGGCAACCCCGTGTACCCGATGTACCCGATCTATTTGTCAACATCCGGCACTTTGTACGGATTCCAGCCCCTCATCTCGAAGCAGTGTTCGCGGCCGTAGTAATCGTGCAGGAGGTTCAGGACCTCGCCGAACCTCTGGAAGTGCACGATCTCCCGCTGCCAGAGGAATCTGAGAGTATCCGTGACCCCCTGGTCGCCTAGAGCATTGGATATCTGAATCAAGTACTCGTAGGTTGACCTTGCCTTTTGTTCGGCGGCCATGTTCTCGTGGATGTCGGTTATCGGGTCGCCCTTTGACTGGATGTAAGCCGCAGTCCACGGGACTCCGTCGCCGTTCACGAAGTACAGTGCCTTGTCATGGTCGGCGTAGTATCCGTCCATTCCCGCCGCGATTATCTGCTCTACGGTCGCGTCCCTGACCAGCTGATACACAAGCGTCGCCACGATCTCCATGTGCGCCAGCTCTTCGGTCCCGATGTCCGTCAAAGCCGCTTTGGCTTCGGGTATGGGCATGGTATAGCGCTGCGTCAAGTAGCGGAGGGAGGCGGCAAGCTCCCCGTCAGGACCTCCGTATTGCGTGATGATGTCTTTCGCGAGTTTCGGGTTGCACGTACTCACGGTTCCGGCGGGATACTGAAGCATCTTCTGATATACCCACATTAGCTTAACCCCTCCTTTGGCACCAGTTGATTTCCCAAGGCCACGGATCACAGATCCAGTTCCATCCGTTTTCGACGTGGCCCAGCCCGAAGTTCAGAAGCGGGTGGTAGGCTCTCTCGAAGTCGTGTATGGCCTCCATGAGGGCGTCTTGGGCGGCTTTGAAGTCGCACAAGGCCCTTTCATCGTTGGGATGAGTGTCGAGGAACAGGTTCAATTCCAAGGTGATAAACTGCAGTTCCATGATGCGGCGAAGCATCTCAAAGTATCGCGCGTCCACTCTTATCCCCTCCTTCCGCCGGTGCCCGGCGGATACTGGTACAGGGGCGGACACCGCAAGAGCTCGGGGAAGATGGTCCCCGGCCCATCGATCTGCCCCGGCGGGCAGTAACCGTTGTAGACCTGCCACGGTACGAACGCCTCCGCCAGCTGAACCGTTGGCATACCCGGGCAGGGCGGGCCAGACGGCTCAAACCCTGGTCCAAACCCCGGACAGGGCCCGCTCCCGGGAGCTGACGGTCCTTCCGGTGGGCACCACGGGGGCTCCACCGGCGGACAAGGAGCCTCGGGGG
>CAZYFG010000019.1:3471-7720 GCA_964646835.1 uncultured Eubacteriales bacterium
AAGGTGGTCTTTCAGGCGGGCACGGGCTTTCCGGCGGGCACCAAGGTGGTCTTTCAGGCGGGCACGGGCTTTCCGACGGGCACCAAGGTGGTCTTTCAGGCGGACAAGGGTCCTCCGGAGGACACCAAGGCGGTCTGCGCCTCCTTAGTCCCAGAGTGCTCTCTTTCACGCCCTGAGCGGACTTCTTGTCCCATGATCCGGAAGGCCACTGGGAAACCGTTGGCGGCGAGACTTCCGGCAACTTCTTGTTAAGGGGTTCCGCGGGGGATGGCGCAAGCGGGCCCGGGAGAGCCCGGTCCTTTGGCTGCGCATTGCCCCGGGGGGGACTCCTACGCATGCAACACACCCTCCTGTCGTGAGAATAGGATCGGGCTATCTTATGTAAACTGGCTCCCCGATGTGTCTCCCTGCAAAATGACCCGGGAGGCGTCGACGAAGCTTCGTAGAGGGGCAGGATCCTAGGGGGTGAAGCGTATGTTCGACAAGTCCGGCAACCCGCAAAGGTTCATGCCCTCCAGGGCGTTTGTGGAGGAGGCTGCGTTGGAGTACCCGCTGACGAAGGCCCTATCTGAAAGACGACGCGAACACGGAATACCCGCGCAAGTGTTGAAGCGCGGACAGAGGCCAAGCATACCGGGGTCGAATCCGTCTCAAATCTACCTGGAAGCCAAGAGGACACTGGTGGTGCGAGTTCGCAAGCAGGGAAAATTCGAGCCATGCAAACCGTCCGCCCACTACCAGTTGCCGCTGGTCACGTCATGTCCGGGACTCTGCGAGTATTGCTATCTTCAGACGCGGTTGGGGCCCAGGCCATACATAAGGGTTTACGCGAACGTTGAGTCCATCTTGACTGAAGCCGCCAGAGCTGTCGAAGGTCGAAAACCCGAAATCACCGTGTTTGAGGGCGCCGCCACGGCCGACCCTCTGGCCGTTGAGTGGCTCACGGGCTCTCTGAAAACCGCTATCGAGTTCATTGGACACCTAGAGCACGGACGCTTTCGATTTGTGACCAAGTATTCGGATGTCGGGCCGATTCTGGGGGCCCGGCATCAGGGGAAAACAACCGTACGCTTCAGCCTCAACGCGGAGTACGTCCTGAAGGCTTTCGAGCACCGTACTGCAGGCCTCAACTCGCGAATACGGGCACTGAAGGAGGTTGTGGGCGCCGGCTATCCGGTAGGTATCATGATAGGGCCTATCATCATCTTTGAAGGCTGGCGAAGCCAGTACGAGTCGCTGCTTGAGAAGCTGGGGTCGGCTCTTGCCGGGTCGGTTCCGCAGGAAGTGATTCCTTTCGAGCTCATCACCCACAGGTTCACTATGAGGGCGAAGGCTAATATCCAGGATGTCTTTCCCAATAGCAGGCTGCCGATGGACGAATCCGAACGCAGGCTGGTTTACGGTCAGTTCGGATATGCCAAGCACGTGTACCCAAAGGAGGTTATCCGGGACATCCAGGGCTTCTTCGAAAGCGCGATTCCCAAGCATGTGAACGGCGGGTTCGTCCAATACCTCGTATGAGGGCGTCAATCGTAGAGACAACGTGTTGGTCCGGCAGAAAATGCTCCGTTGCCGGGCGGCAACACCCCGATTCTGTACCATCTGCAGCTCCCGTCTTGCCAAACATGTATCATGGCCAAGGAAAGCCCGGCCGAAAGTGTAACATGCCCGAGGATTGTCCGGCCGAACGTGTAAGATAGCCGCGGATTGTCCGGCCGAAAATGTACGATAGCCCGAGGACGGTCCGACCGGAAGACTAAGACCCGGGATTGGTGGCGCAATCGCATGACCCTAATTGGTGCAGCCCATTGACTCGCCGGCCCGTCTACCTATAGAATCCTCGGCGGAGGCGTTTTGATGTCGGTCTACAAAGCGAATAGGCTCGGGAGAGCCGCGTAACCCCAACTGGAGCCACCATTCCATGCTTTGGAGGGACCGACATTGGATATTGTCTCATTTCAGACACTCGAATTTCCCATTATCGTTGAAGAAATCAAGGACCGCTGCCTGAGCAACCTCGGCAAGACCCTTTGCGACCGCATGCAGCCTTCTTCAGATTCCGCACGCGTCCGCGTCTTGCTCCAGGAGACCACCGAGGCGGCCCTGCTGGTCACGAGAGGCGTCCACCGCATTGACGGCCTCCATGATGTATCGGGCCCGCTTCAAATAGCCCAGACAGGCGGAGTGCTGCCGCCTTCCGACCTGGCTCGGATATCCGCCGTCTTGAGAGGCGCCGCCCGGTTCAAGAAGGCCATGCGTCCCCGCAAGGCGGATGTGCCGCTCCTTTGCTCGTACGCCGAATCCATATGTGAGCTGCCATACATCGCAGACACGATTGATATGTCGGTAGACGGGGATCGCGTTAGTGACAACGCTGATGACGACCTGAAAAAGGTCCGTCGGGCAAAGAAGCAGGTCGAGGCCCGGATTCAGGCAAGACTGAGCTCCCTATTGAACTCCGGCGTCCTGAGGGACGCGATTTCCGACAGTTACGTGACCGTCAAGAACGGGCGCTACGTAGTTCCAGTCAAAGCTTCTCACAGGCAGCGGGTTCCGGGCTCTGTGATCGCCGCATCTTCAACGGGGCAGACCGTGTTCATTGAGCCGTCTGCAATACAGCCCCTCGTTGAGGAACTCGTGACGCTGTCCGCCCAGGAAGAGGACCTGGCATACAAAGTGCTCTGCAATCTCACGCAGATGGTTGTGGACCACCTGGCGGACATCAGGGTCACGGTAGAGGCCATGGCGGTCTTCGACTTTGTCTTCGCCAAAGGGAAGTACAGCCTTGACATAGGGGGCGTGGAACCCAGGATCGTGGATGGCCCCGTGATTGACTTTCGCGGAGCCAGACACCCGCTTCTCGGTCAGAAGGCCGTCCCGTTGGACATCGTCATCGGACCGCAATACCGCACCCTGGTCGTGACAGGCCCGAATACCGGCGGGAAGACGGTCCTATTGAAGACGGTGGGGCTCCTCTGCCTGATGGCACAGTCGGGCCTGCATATCCCGGCGCAAGAGGGTTCCTCAATGCCCGTGTTCGACCAGATTCTTGCGGACATCGGTGACCGTCAGAGCATTGAGCAGTCGCTGTCGACCTTCTCCTCCCATATGGAGAACATCGCGCTGATTCTCAAGGTGGCAACATCCGGTTCCTTGGTCATGTTGGATGAGATAGGGACGGGCACCGACCCACGAGAAGGCGCGGCACTGGCCGCCGCCATTTTGACTTACCTATACGAGCGGGGATGCGTGACTCTGGCGACAACCCATTACGGCGATATCAAGGCTTTCAGCGAGTCGAGACCCGGCTTCAGAAACGGTTGCATGGAGTTCGATCACGAGACCCTGGAACCCCTTTACAGGCTGTCAATAGGGAAGTCCGGTGAGAGTCAGGGGATTACGATAGCGACCAGGCTCGGATTGCCCGAGGAAGTCATCGGGGCTGCGCGCCGGTATCTGTCCGAAGCGGCCGTGGCAGTCGCGCCGGGATTGTCGGGGCACTACGGACACGCAGGCCAGGGCCATTCTGGGGACGATGCCGGCGAATCTGCGCCGGACAGGGTCGATGTTGGGGCGCATGATGCCCGTAAGCGGCAAACCGACGAAATCGACGGAACCGGAGAAGCCGATTCAACCGAGACATCTGCCGTAACCGGATCGACAGGGAGAACCGACTCTGCCGGCCAAACCGGGGCTCCCGACGGAACGGGCGATGCGAAGGCGCCCTGGGAGGAGTTCCGGGTCGGCGACTCCGTCTACGTGTCGACGGTCGACTACCACGGGATAGTGGCGAATGAAGCCGACTCAAAGGGCGATCTCATCGTCATAGTGAAGGATGAGCGGGTCCGTGTGAACTGGAAGCGGCTCAAGCTCTTGAACAAGAGGGAAGACCTGTACCCAGACTACCGCAACTACGACATGAACATCGTGCTCATGTCCAAGGGGGATCGGAAGCTGGTACGGCAGATGGCCCGGCGGCATGTCGATTCTGTGCGTGTGATCAAGCCCGATCCCGAGTGATGCTTCCGCCTCCTACGGTGGAGGCTTTCAGGCTACCGATCGCCCGCGCAGAGGCTTTCCGGCCAGAGATCTCCCGCGCAGAGGCTTTCCGGCTAGCGGCTTCCCGCGAAGAGGCTTCCCGGTAAGAGGCTTCCCGTCGCCGCGGCTTCCTTTCCGGGCTTGACTTCGTCCATGTCGTCGGCCACCGAGGCGAAGATGTCCACAAGGCGCGGGTCGAATTGGGTTCCCG
>CAZYFG010000019.1:7730-19122 GCA_964646835.1 uncultured Eubacteriales bacterium
CCTCCTCATGTGTCTTGGGAGGCTTGTACGGTCGAGCGCTTCTTATGGCATCGTACGCATCGGCGATGGCGATTATCCTGCACGCGATGGGGATGGCTTCTCCCTTTAGGCGTGACGGGTAGCCCTCGCCGTTCCACCACTCGTGGTGGTGCAGGATGAGGCCGGCTATGTGGGTAAGCTCCAGAGATGACTTGGCGATGCGGTAGCCGATGGCCGTGTGTTCCTGCATCTGAGCCCGTTCTTCGGCGTCGAGGGGGCCGGGTTTGAACAGGATGCGGTCCGGGATGCCTACCTTGCCGAGGTCGTGCACTTCGGCAAGGAGCTCCAGGTCCATGAGCTCCTTCCTGGTAAGTGACAGCGCGTTGCCGATGCGTAGGGCAACTTCAGTTACCCTGGCGATGTGTCCCTCGGCCGCGAAGTCTTTTGCTGCCAGCGCAGCGAGGAGGGACTTCACCAACCCGGACTTGCCGGTGGGGCTCGCGTGCAGTTGCGCGTTGAAGAGGCTCCTATCTGCCCGGCTCAGCACCTCTGCCAGGGGCTCTGAGCCGTCCGAGGTAGCGCTGCCGATTGAGACCGCGAGCAAGGTGGAGGGACCCGATGCGTTGTAGTCCGCGATCGCCCCTTCCAGGGTTCTCATGGCCTCAATCGCGGCATCAAGGTCGGTGCCTCGCAAGAGGACTGCGAACTCGTCTCCGCCGATCCGGGAGCATATGCCCTTGCCCGCGAAGCAGGCCTGCAGTAGTCCGGCGTACACCTTGAGGAGCTGGTCGCCTTCCCGGTGACCTTTGGTGTCGTTCACCAGTTTCATCCCATCGATGTCGGAGCTAAGTATCGTAACGGGCCTCTCACTAATCCGCGACGGGTCATCCAGTCTCTTCATCTCTTCTTCGAAGTAAGCCCTGTTGTAAATCCCTGTCAGGGGGTCGTGGAGGTTCATGTACCGGAGCCGGGCTTCGATCATCCTTTGCTCTGTGACGTCCCTCGCGAGGCCGTCGAATCCCGCGAGTCGGCCTTCTTCCTCATAGATAGGGGAGAAGCGTTGCTCTGTCCACACAGTCCTTCCGTCTCGGTGGTTCCATCTAAGGACCGTCGGCCGGTCCAGATTGTCGCCATCGACGAGGCGTTTGAAGAGGGCGAGGTCGTCTTTGTGGATACTGGATAGCGCCAGATCGAAGTCGGCGCACATTTCCTCTGCGGTGTAGCCTGTGATCGAAACGACTGCCGGGCTAAGGTACTCGAACTTCGGCTCCGGACGCAGCCTCAAGCGGAAGAGGATGTCGCTGGTATGCTCTGCGATCGCGCGGAAGCGTTCCTCACTATCCTCCAAGCGCCGCTGACGGATGCGTTCCTCGGTGACATCCCTGAACACCAGTATTACGCCGGACACGGTTCCGTCTCTGTCGTGGATAGGCGCGGCGCTGTCGGCGATGGAACGTTCGGTGCCGTCCTTCGCGATGAGGGCGGTGTGGTTCGCCAATCCGATCGTCTTTCCCTCTCTGAGAACGCGGTCCACGAGATTGGACCCCGGCTGCTGGGTTTCTTCGTTGATGACCTTGAACACCTCATCGAGAGGGCGGCCCATGGCTTCAGCCGCGGCCCACCCGGTTAGGGCTTCGGCGACAGGGTTCAGGATGGTCACTCTTGCATCTCTGTCCACGGCGATCACCGCGTCCCCTATGCTGTTCAGCGTGACCTCCAGTCTTTCGCGCCCGATTTCGCTCTCACGGCGGACTTCGTCCAGTGAGACCACCAGAAGCATGAGAGACGTCAAGAGAGCAAGAGCCGAAGCGAAATAGTGGGCCAGCGGGCTCACCGTCCCGAGGTCGTGGGTAAGGGGATATGTCGTATTCAGAAGCCCCCACAGGATCAGGCAGGTGCCCGCCACACGGCTCCCGCGAAAGACCGACACCGACTTGTCTGTCAAGAAGACGTACCCCGCTCCGACCATGGCTGCGCCTACTGCCAGAAATACCGGGAGGGACGCAAGCACCGGATTCTCCAACCCCAGGTTGCAGACGGCGCTCCACGCAGTCGCCGCGATGGGCAAGACAACGAGCTTTCGGAAGCTCCAGTTCGACCGGCGCGCGATGTAGAGAGCCCCCATGGCCGTATGCATCGCGCCGACTCCTGCCAGAGCGTCGGTCGAGATTCTCCAGATGAGGTCCGGATGGGGGAGAGTAATCCTCGCCAAGGTGATGAGCAGGATCACTAAGTTGAAGAAGAGTGCCACGGTCCAGTACACAAGATACTTCCTCCGCGTCTCGAGCCACATGAACAAGAAAACCGCAGTGACGATGGAGAGGAGCAGGATGCTTTGGATGATCGAAGGCATTTCGAGACCGGGCATTCTGGCTTCCCTCCCATGGTCTTGTCGCGGGCGCGGACACCAATGGGTTTATCGTACGTGACTACCCAAAGGTGAGAGGTGGGGGCGCAAGAGCGGAATAAACCGTCCCCGGGCCTTGAGCGGGGCGCGGGGACGGTTACTGACGGTGGGTGCCTTGCGTCGTATGTGTTTGCGTTAGCCGGTCGTGCCTTGTGCTCGCCGGCCTAGTAGTTCTCGCAGAGCACCTGGTAGAAAGCCCTTGGGTGAGCGCATGCCGGGCAGACCGCGGGAGCCTCAAGACCTTCATGGACGTAACCGCAGTTCCTGCAGTGCCACTTGGTGACTTCCGGGCGGCTGAACACGGTTCCGGAATTGACCCTCTCCAGGAGCTTCCGGTAGCGGGTTTCGTGGGCTTCTTCGACTTCCGCTACCTCTGTGAACATGGCCGCCAGTTCGTCGAAACCTTCCTTCTTGGCGGTCTCGGCGAATTCCCGGTACATGGAGGTCCATTCGTAGTTCTCTCCGGCCGCGGCATCCTCAAGGTTCTTCTTGGTGTCCCCGATGAGCCCCAGTCTGCGGGCCCACAGTTTGGCGTGCTCCTTCTCGTTCTCGGCAGTCTCAAGGAAAATGGCTGCTATCTGCTCAAAGCCTTCCTTCTTGGCGACGCTGGCGTAGTATGTATACTTGTTTCGCGCTTCGGACTCGCCTGCAAAAGCCGTCATCAGATTCTTCTCGGTCTGGCTTCCCTTCAGTTCCATGGATGGGCACCTCCATTTTCGTAGGTTGGTTCGGGGTCCTACGGGATTATACACGAGGAAACGCGAACGCGAGAGTCGGATCGTGTAGATCATTGTCAAGACACCGTTCACGGCCCGGGCCGTTCTTCGTGTGGTAGAATGGCTGTACAGACTGCGGATCATGTCTGGCAGATTGCGTTTCGTACCCGGTTTCAGCACTGGAGGTTAATCCGTGAGGCGAATCCACTTTCTTGTCATTATCCCGGCGCTCGTCCTTCTCGCAGTCCTGGTTGCCTCATGTAGTGGAGAACCAAAGACTGGGGAACCGAATAATGGAGAACCGAAATCGGACGCAATGAGCCTCATCCCGCCGTGGGAAGTGGGAGAGAAGAGCGTCTACGGAGTGAAGCGCGGAGACGAGGTCCTGGCGACTTGGGAGATGCGCGTCGAGGGCGACGAGGCCGGAATTGCCCTGGTGTCTGAACTGAAAGGCGAAGGCTTCAAAGAGTTCGCGCGGGTGAAGGTGGACCCCGTGACGCTCTTTCCCGAGGCGATGTCATTCACCCAGGAGACGGATACCTCCAAGGCCGGGTATACGGCGACTTTCACGAGCGAGGAAGCGATCATATCGGTTGAGCCGCCATCCGGTGGTCAGCAAGCGGACCCCGTCAAAGTGGTCGTCCCCGAAGGGCCCCACTACGAAAACGAGACGCTCCTCATGGTTATCCGGGCGATGCCCCTCGAAAGCGGCTTCGCCGCCGTGGTCCAGGATATCGTCACCAGAGCCGGCCAGGTCGGGCCGGTACAGATCAGCGTGGTCAGGGAAGAAGAGATCGAGACCATCCTCGGCCCGAAGGACGCGTTTGTCATCGAGATCGTTGGATTCGAGCAGTATCTCTGGGTGGCGAAGGATGCCCCGCGCCAGATCCTTCGTTTTGAGAACAGGTCGGCGGGGACAGTCTCAGAGCTCAAGGAGTACACGGACAAGTGAGATAAACTCCCGCTTAGAAAGGGCTTTTGGCTCTTGACACCCGCTTCTCGGCGGGTGTTAACATGAACGGGCAAAGGACATGCCCGTACGGAGGTGGTCTGTTGGGAGAGCGAATCGAAAGGGAACTTGCGCTTGAGTTCGTGAGAGTAACGGAAGCCGCCGCTCTTTCATCGGGCCGGCTCATGGGCACAGGCGACAAAGAGGGCTGTGACGATGCCGCGGTCAAGGCCATGAGAGCCGCCCTCAGCACTGTGGACATCGACGGTACGATCGTCATCGGCGAGGGCGAGATGGATGAGGCGCCTATGCTCTACATCGGGGAGAGAGTCGGGACCGGCAGGGGGCCTTCCGTGGACGTGGCTGTCGACCCGCTGGAGGGTACGAACGTCTTGGCGAGAGGCCTGTCCAGAGCGCTATCGGTACTCGCCGTGGCTGAGAGAGACTGCCTGCTCCATGCCCCCGACATGTATATGGATAAGCTGGCCGTCGGCCCCAAAGCCGCCGGTCGTATTGATCTGGACGCTCCGATTGGAGACAACTTGCGGGAAGTGGCCCGGTCTCTGGGGAAGAACGTCAGGGACCTGGTCGTAGTCATATTGGAGCGGCCGCGTAATGAGGCTTTGATCAGGGATGTCCGGAAGTCCGGCGCCCGCATCAAGCTTATCCCGGACGGCGATCTGAGCCCAGCGGTATCCGTCGCGTTCGAGGACTCAGGCGTAGACGTGCTCGCAGGCATCGGCGGCGCTCCGGAGGGCGTCCTCGCCGCCGCCGCGCTTAGGTGCGTAGGAGGAGAAATGCAGGCGCGTCTCTCGCCTACAAAGCCGGAGCAGATTGTGCGCGCCGAGGCTATGGGCATTTCTGACGTATGTCAGAAACTTACTATGGATGATTTGGTGAAAGGTGACGATGTACTCTTTGCGGCTACAGGCGTTACCGATGGAGAACTCCTGCAAGGTGTTCGGTATTCCGGGCCTATCGCCAGAACCCATTCGCTGGTGATGAGAGGAACCACCGGGACCGTGAGGTTCATCGAGGCCATACACCGCCTGGACAAGAAAGCGGTTACTTGAGGGGAAGACCTAACCGGACGGTGGAGGGAATGAGCGTGTCCACACAAGACCCCGCTTTTCGCCGTGTGGAAGAGGGTGTTTTCACCTACTCTCGCCCGCTCGGAAGGCACGGCCCGAGTGTGTCAAGTGTGTTCTTCATGGGGCCCGAAAGCGTATTGGTATTCGACACTCTGTGCGGTCCCAACGACATGACCTTGTTCTCAAAAATGGCAGGCGACAGGCAGGTTTTCGTCGGCTATTCACATGCCGATTGGGACCATTGTCTGGGGACCGGGGCGTTCGCCTCCCCTGTCGTGATTGCCCATGAATTCGCGCGGGGCCGGCTCCTGGCGCCCACTCATCCCGACCTGGAAACCGTGCGGCGGGAGAGCCCCGAGTTGGTGAAAAACGCCGAACCGGTCCTTCCAAGCCTCACCTTCACAAACGCGATGGCTCTCGACCTGGAAAGGGCCCTTCATCCGAGTTCGCGTGCTTCCGGAGGAAAAGGGCGTCAGGTCGCTGCCAAGCCGGTCCAACCCGTCCTGACCGGGGAGCCTTCTGGCAGGCGGATCGAGATCCGTCACCTGCCCGGACATACCGCTGATTCCTGCGTAGCCTACGACATCACCACCGGGATACTTGCCGCCGGTGATGCCGTGGAAGATCCTTTCCCCTCAATCGGCGATCCCAGGTCGCTGAGCGCTTGGATATCCGGCTTGAGGGAATTGGCGGCGCGCGCGAGGAGAGTCATTCCCGGGCACGGCCAAGTGTCGGGACCTGAACTCCTGAAGCGGAACGCCAAGTATCTCCGGTCAGTGGTTGGGATCATCAGGGACGCGGCATCAAGAGGTACGCCTCCGGAGAGCCTGAACGCCGAGTACGGCCTGGAAAAGGCGTTCCCGGAGATCATGGCCTCGCTGGATTCCATGGATCCCCGGGAACGGGAATTCTACGTGGAGACACACCGCGAGAACTTGTTCAGGGCCTGGTCTGCATTGTCGTAGCGATTGACGCTCGGCGAGACTCTCGCCCCATCGCACCTCGTCAGTTGTCACGTGCGACGCTAAGACGCGTCACTGCCACTTGTCCTTCACAAACAGCTCCTCTTTGGCCTTGCGCGGCCTCATGACGCCTTCTTTCGCGGGAATGCCGACGGGGAGCACAATGACTACCTTGACTCCTTCCGGTATTCCAAGGACCTCCTTGACCTTGTCTTCGGTGAACGCGCCGATCCAGCACGTACCCAGGCCAAGGGCATGGGCGGCCAGCGTCATGTGGTCAATGGCGATTGCTACGTCAACCGCATGGAAACGTCTTTCGGTATTGGTGGCGCAGGCCACAATGACCGCTCCGGCGTCACCGACAAAGCCCTGGTTGTTGCAGGCCGGGACAAGAGCCTTTCGGGTGGCTTCATCGGTCACAACAACGAACTTGAACTCCTGCCTGTTGCCGGCAGTAGGCGCGAGCCGGGCAGCCTCCAGAACCTTCTCGAGGGCGTCAGCGGGCACCGGCTCGTTCTTGTACGCGCGAATCGACCTTCTGTTGGCGATGGCTTCGAAAACGTCCATGTAAGCACTTCCTTTCCAAACGTTTTCAACCGTGTTGGGGGTTTCTATGGGGCGGGCCTGGTTTCCTGTCGCCTGCCGGACACCCTCTGTTCATATCGCGAAGCCGCGAGAACAAACAGGATTCCCGAAACGGCAAACAAGAGGATGTCCAGTATCCAGGCCCCGTTGGGTGTCCGTTTATAGCAAAACCCTGCCACAGCCGAGCCGAGGGCGACACCTACGGCAGAGAGTCCGGAAGTGAGGCCTGAGAACGACGCCCGGTCGCCTTCGCTGACCACCTCTAGGTGCAACGCCCTAATCGCCGGGCTGGAGAGGTTGCCGACCAACGTTGCGACGAGGATCACGGCGTACATCTGCCAGAGGGACGTGACGGCAAAGACTGACGTTATTGCGACAGGCAATATCAGGTTGGCTAGTATCACGCGGCGGCGACCGTAGAGGTCGGCAAGCCTGCCTCCTATGAGGAGGACCAGCATCGTACCAAGCGAAGCGGCAGCCTGTATACCTGAGACGGCGGTGTAAGTGTCTGAGAACCTGTCCATGATTGTGAATGGCAAAAGGATGTTAACGGTCCCGTTTCCGAGTCCCGATATGACGTTGGCAGCCAACAGAGGGTACAACACATCCGCCCTGTTGTTGACGAACATATTTCTGATCTGGGAGAGGAACGATCGGGAGCCGCCGGAAGGCGGAGGCTCCTCGGTAGCGCCGCTCGGAGAGCGCTCACTCGGATTCTCAGAGGGCAGTTTGTTCTTCGCTTCTTTCACCCCAAGGCCCATGATGACCGTTACACAGGCCACAACGAGGCCAATTAGGAACGGTACCCTGACGCCGTACCTATCCGCTATAGCACCTGCCAGGATTGGAGCGGAGAAGCCTGCAAGTTGGTGTAGGGTATCCACAAAGGCAAAACTCGTAGCTCGCGTGGATCTCTCGGTGCATTCGGCGACGATGGCATCTTGAGCAGGTGACTGCATGGTACTGAGGCCGCGGAACACATGTATCAAGACGAACCCAAAGTAGCTCTTGGTGAACAGCAGGGAGCCTGCGACTACACACCGCATGAGTTGTCCGGCTGTGAAGAGTTTTTTCCTTCCGAGCCGGTCGGCTGCGAAACCCGCTACGGTGAACGTGACGGCCGACGAGATTTGGAGCACTGAGTTCAGGATGCCTGCGGTCTCCGGGCCATACCCAAGACTGCGGTAATACGGCATGAGTACCGAGGTGTAGAAGATAACGGCCGTTGATTCGAGGAAGCCGAGCACCAATAGCAAGCGTATGGTGGGGTGCATAGCCCTAAACAGAGTTCGCATTCCCGGTTTGGATGCAGTCACGTTGCCCACAGGACTACCCTTCATTTCTCAATGGATTGACGACATATTGAAATTATCCACGATGGGATTTGAAAAGTAAAGGGGTCGATTAGATATATTTATGCTTTGACAACTACGTACAAGCGTGCTGTTGCCTCGGGCGTTTGGCAGTTCCTTCCTTGAGCGGCCCTGTGGTATATTGAGCGTGATTGAGCGTTTTCTTGGGGGGTGAGAGCATGTCCTTGCTCGGGGACGAGTGGCTTCCGGATGTGACTTCGTTTCTTGTCGCCCATCCCAAGGTTGTTCTTGCCTTCATGTTCGGATCGCTGGCCAGAGGAGAGGCCAGGTCTGATTCAGACGCGGACTTCGCCGTCTATCTGACTCCGGGTTATTCAGAGCAGGACATATCATCTATCTGGAGCCGCCTCGAGGACCTTACTCACCGCGATGTAGACCTTGTCGTGCTGAATTCGGCGCCGGCGGGTATAGCATGGGCAGCCATGAAGGGGCGGGTTCTTGTGGATAAGGACCCCAAGCTGCATCTGGAGCTCATGCTCGAGAGATCGGCTGAAGCCGAAGATTTCCGCGAGTTCGTCATGGACCTACTTACGCTCAGAGCGCGGTGGAGGGATGAAAATGCCGCCTCTATCTCCTGAACATACTGAGAGTATCCTTCGCAGGCTCGATTTTCTAAGTGTCGAAGTCAGTGACATCCCATCTTTTCAGAGAATGACTCACGCGGAATACACTCAGAACCGTGACCGCAGGCGTAGCCTTGAGAGGCTTGCTGAGAATGTGGTCAATGCAACGGTGGACATCTCAAAGATTATCCTTTCGTCGATGAAACTCCCTGTGCCGGATACCTATCGGGAATCAGTGATTCAGTTGGGAGCTTGCGGAGCAATAGAGACTACGCTGGCGGAGAAGCTGTCGGAAATGGTCCGGCTCAGGAACATTCTCGCCCATCAATATCTGGATACTCGCTGGCCGGCTCTTCGCAGGTTCATCGATCAAGGCCCGGCTCTCATCGAGGACTTCGTCTCGGCGATTAGGAAAGCGCTTCCCGGCTCATGACCGTTTTCTACGGGACGACTTGGACCTATGTAATGGGCCTTGTTAGGTCTTGCCGGGGCGAGATCAGTAGAGCCGGATTGGAGCCATGAGGTACTTAACAGGGACTTCCGTGCTAACGCCGTCCCCGTACTTGAGTACCAGCAAAACCTCAGAGGATGCGGGGTAGCCCTCCAGCCTGCCCTCAAAGACCGGGATCTCTCCTTTTCCTTGAGGCGTCGGGGCCTCGATGGTCCCTTGAGACACGAGGGTTACTTCTTTGACCACCAAGTCCCCATCTCTCACCTTAAGCGAGACCCCCTGAAGCCGGTAGTAATAATGCTCGGGCTTAGGGTTCTCGTGGACTGTAATGTCAAAGGCGGGCTGGCCCTTGACGGCCCGTATATCAACGAAGACAGGTGAGACAAGGTCGCTTGCCTCTTGCCGGACGTTGAGGGGTGAGACCTCGGTGGTCTTCATCTCATGCCCATCGGTCATCGTCACGTAGTATTCGTACTGTCCCGTTCGGTACACTCCGGAGGATTCGGACACAACTGATTCTCTCTTCTCGCCTTCGACAGAGAACGCTATTGACACATGAGGTTCCGGCTGGACGGTGTGGCCAAATGTAATCCTGAATCCGCCTCCGCCCGTGTTTTCAGCCGGGTAGGGGGTGAATTCGGATTCCCCGCGCTCCCTGAGGTACAGGGTTACCGAAGCACCCACGGGATACTCCCTCACCTGCCAACTGAGGGTCATTGGCTGGATTCCGTCTAGAGGCTCACCGGGAGTGACCTCCACTCTTGACATCCACCGCGCTTCCTCACGGATCCTCTCGACCATGCTGCCGACCGAGCCGAGCCCCTGGTCTAGGAAGTCACGCAGGCGCGACACCTCATTGCGGGCTTCGACAATCGCGGTCGACAGGTCGCCAATCCGGTTCAGTGCGTATATGTTAAGGCAGACACTGAGGATCAATAGCCCTGCCATCAAGTAATTCGACCGTTCCATTCATGCATCACTCCACGGAGATTGTCATCTATACCACTTCTGTACTCCGGACTCAGCGCCTTGTTGGGTAGACACCATATCGCCGCGAAGGGTTCCCCGAGCGCGAAAGGCAGAGCCATAACGCCGCGCAGACCAGTGGGCTCGCTTACTGAGTCCAACTACTCGACCGGAGGTACTTTTTCTCCAAGCCCTTGATGACCCGTAGGGCCTTGGGAGAGAGCACCGGTTTTCCAGCTTTCGCCGCCGCCTCGTTGTAGAGGTAGTAGAAGGCGAATGGGTTGTCCATGTCCACTCGCAGAGCCTCGGATCCCAGCGTTTCGATTATCAGATCTGCCATGTAGTCTCCTAGGAGATGGCCCGCGTTTTCGAGATTCTTCCGCAGGTCGGCGCCGACGGATGCCGTCATCGATGGGTCTTCCTTGATCAGAGCAAGCCCCTTGTCGAGCATCGGAACGAAGGACTCCTGCCCCCGTACGCGCTTGGCATAGCCCTCAATAGCTTCTTTCGTGTACATCGAGAAGGGCGTATGCAAGGCGCCACCCACTTGATCGGCGATGCCTTCGAACTGGGTTTGCTTGAGTACCCACAGAAGGTCGGCATCGTCAGGCTGGGCATCCTCTAGACGGAAGCGCATTATCCTGTTGTGGATGTAATGGAAGGTCTCGTGCGCCAGCGTGTAGATGAGGGCGGACGGTTGATCCAGCCACCACGAGATGTCCATGATGACCGGGACATAACCGCGGCCCTCCAAGTCGTCGAACACGACTACGGAGACGGGCGGCGGCTCAAAGTCAGTTCCCGGAGGGAAGTATGGTTCGCACATCTTTATAGCCCGATCTACGAGACTCTTTCCGCCCCCCAGCGATCCTTCCCCGGCCACAGATTCCATCTCGTCAAGCCGGGGCGCGAGCGACGAATAGTACTTGAGTCGACCCCACCTATCCGTCTTGAGCCTCTCGGCCAACGCGGAGGCCAGCAAGGGCTTTAGGGCCAACGAGAACCTTTCCCGGAAGAACCCCATGCTGAACTCACTTGAGGTCAGGCGGGCGTACCCTGGAGTCGAGAACAACGCCTCCCATGCACTCTCAGGCGGCTCACCGTCATTCACCAAAATCCTGGCAATGTGCACAAACTGAGTCGCTCCGGTGAAATCAATAGTCCCGGGTGCCTGAGATGCAGCCACATCGATTCCTCCCTCCGATATCCATCGAACCGCCGACAACCACAGCGGTCCCGCTGCTCGCTAACAACGACCAAACAATTCTTACGATGAGGAGGTGCGGACATTTTCTTGGACTTCACGCATAGCCTAAAGCCCGCCTGTATTCCAACGGACTTCTTCCACCA
>CAZYFG010000020.1:0-18976 GCA_964646835.1 uncultured Eubacteriales bacterium
CGGATGCCTACCGAGGAGATGCTCCATGACGTTGACGTCCTTCTCTTCGATGTACAGGACGTCGGGGCGCGTACGTACACCTACATTTCCACCCTGAACTACGCGATGAAAGCGGCAGCCCAATACGGAAAGCCCGTCATTGTACTGGATAGGCCAAACCCTCTCGGCGGTGAGATCGTAGAGGCTCCTGTCCTGGAGGACCGTTTCGAGACGTTTGTCGGGGTGGACAACCTGCCCATGGCCCACGGGATGACCGTAGGCGAACTGGCCAGGTTCTTCAACAGGGAAATCGGCGTCGACCTCACCGTAGTACCGATGGAAGGCTATACCCGCGACATGATCTACCAGGACACCGGCCTTGAATGGGTACCGACCTCACCCAACATCCCTGACATCGATTCCGTGTTCGGATACATGGCCACGGGCCTTGGAGAAGGGACAGGTGTCCGGCAGGCAGACAAGTTCAAGTGGATAGGCGGCAAGGGCATCGATAGCGTTCGCTTTGCGGAGCTTCTGAACGGGGCGGGTCTTCCCGGAATCACGTACATCCCCGAGGACATTGATTCCGAAGGCGGGGTCAGGCTGCAGATCACCGATTACCGCTCTTTCAATCCGGCCAAATCAGGTCTCTACGCTCTCGCTTTTGCCAGGCGGCTTTGCGGATTTACCGTGCCGAAGAGCGGCTCAACTCCCGCCAGCGTGGTCATGTTTGACAAGATCATGGGCACTGATCGGGTAGGCAAGTGGCTTGAGCAGAAGCTGTCGCCACAGGAGATCGAGTCACTGTACGCTGCCGAACTCGAGGAGCTCAAGAGCGAGAGACAGAAGTACCTAATCTACGGTTACGCGGGCAAGCCGGGTCATGTCGGCGTCACTTTGGACAATGTGGCCCTCTTTTTCGACTCAGAGCCGTATGTTGATGAGAACAGCCGCACGATGGTGCCCGTGAGGGCCATAAGCGAGGCGCTCGGGGCGGTCGTTGGGTGGGATGACGCTACTCGGACCGTCACCATCACCAAGGACGGCGTGACGATAAGCCTGAAGATCGGGAGCAGCACCGCAACTGTCAACGGCGTGGAAAGATGGATACGGCCCCCGTCATCAGCGCCGACCGGACGATGGTGCCCGTGAGGTTTGTAAGCAGCTTCCTGGGGGCCAACGTCGAGTGGGACCAGAAGAACCTGATCGTCGAGATAAGCCGGTGACCTGAGGCGGGCTCAAGCCTCTTCGTCCGGGGCGGCTTCGTTTGACTCCCCCTCCATTTCTTGCGACAATCAGCCTGAGACTGGATTCGAGTGCCGCAGGAGTGGGGGAGGCTTCTCTATGGCCCGCTGTGAAGGTGGTGTCTGCCATAGCGGCTGAAACTCGTCTTTACCTGGAACTTGTGGGCCGGGTCTTCCTTGCGGGAGTTCTAGCTGCCCTGCTCGGTCTGGAACGAGAGGTCAGGAACAAAGACGCCGGCTTGAGAACGTATACTCTGGTCGGACTCGGTTCCGCCTTGGTGATGGTCGTGAGCCAATACGGGTTCACGTCCGTGTTGGGGCCCAATACCGAAGTCGATCCGGCCCGGGTCGCGGCTCAAGTCGTGAGCGGGATAGGGTTCCTAGGTGGGGGACTCATATTCGTGAAGCGGGACGTGGTCCGGGGCCTCACCACTGCCGCGGGTCTCTGGTTGTGTTCCGGTATCGGCTTGGCTGCCGGGGCCGGGATGATCTGGCTAGCAGTCCTGGCGACGGCTTCAGGGCTCCTGACCATGTACGGATTGGACCTGGTCGAGCGGCGGATCCTGCGCTCGAAGAGGGATACGGTCTCTCTGGAAGTCGTCTGCCACGACAAGAAGGGCGTCCTTGCCCAAGTAAGCACGCTCATCGCGAGGCAAGGGTTCAACATCGAGTCCGTGGAGATACGCAGGGAAGTCGGAGAGGGGCTAGTTGGCATTCACTTCGTCATGAGCGACTCGACCGACCTCCGGCCGCTCCTCACTCAGTTGGCCGAAGAGGAAAGCATAGTGGAGGTTCTCCCCAGGGGGCAACGCCCCCTCAAGGCAAGTAGGAAGAAGCCCTGAAGGCAATCGGAAGAAGTCCGGTCAGCCTCCAACAACTCATAATGCCTGGATTGTCCACCTATTTTCATATTTCCATATTGCCCTCTTGAGCGATCCCCGATATACTCCGGATAGCGATCACGCGAAAGAGCGTGACCACCTGAAGGAGGTAATGAGGCCGTGAGCACCTGCGTGCGCAATTCCTCAAGGGCCTCGCTAACTGGCATTTTACTTGGCTAAGCACCCGCCAAGGGCGCACTATGCCCTTTTTTGGCGCGGTGCTGGCAACGGTCTGACGGTGGAAAACCAAGGGTCTCGCCACACTGCGAGGCCCTTTAGATTTTCCCCCGGGAGGACCGTACCATGGAACGCAGGATCGCCGAAGTCCAAAGCCACAAGGTGGCAGTGGACATTGCAGATAAGAAAAGCCTGCTCGACCTCATTTCGAGCCTCAGGCACGGAAGCAGTCGCCGCGAATCGGGGCTCTTCTTCGTGGAGGGCGCGAGGATGGTCCGGGAAGCGCTTGCCTCCGGCGCTCACCTAGAGGCGGTGGTTGTATGTCCGGAGCTGTGCCTCGAGCGTGACATCCGCGACATCCTTGATTCTCTACCGTCAACCATGGGCCCAATCACAGTGGAGGTTGGAAGGCGCCGTTACGAGAACGCCGCGAGACACTTCGCCGTAAAGCAAGGCCCCCAGGGGATAGGGGCTTTGGTCCGCCAAGCCTGGAAGGGCGTTGACCGCTTTGTTCCCCCTCGTGACGGTATCATGGTGGCCTTGTGCTCAGTGCAGGACGCGGGCAACGTCGGAACCATTTTGCGAACATGCGACGCCGTGGGCTGTAGTGCCGTATTCATAGTGGGCAGTACCGCCGATCCATACGGCCCCGTTGCCGCCAAGGCCAGTCTCGGAGCGATATTCGGGACGGTCCTGGTAAGGACCGAAGCCTCAGGCCTCCGGGAATTCGCCTCAAGGACCGGCGCCATGCTGGTCGGCGCTTCGCCCTGGGCCGAACAAAGCTACAGGGAGGCGGAATACACACGGCCCGTCATACTGATGCTGGGCAACGAGACCCACGGCTTGAGCGACGAAGAACTGGAAATGTGTCATCAGCAGGTCAGCATTCCGATGGTGGGTAGGCGGGATTCCCTCAACGTGGGTGTGGCCGGGGCCGTCATCCTGTATGAGGTGTTCGCCAGGGGAAGCGTGTCCTATGCAGATCGGGTATGATCTGGAGTAGGATCGGTGGAGAGGCTCGTTTCAGACGATGCTTCCCAGGCCGGGTGTCTGAGAGAAACCACATCGAGGAGGATGGCGGCAGATGCGTCGTGTGGCTGTATCACTGATGGTTCTTGTCTTCGGTCTTACGTTCGCAGGGTGCGCGAAGCCCCCCGCTACTCCGCCAGAACCGCTTGACGACTCGGTCCTGGACTCCCGTGCCAGGTCATTTGTCGTCCATATGTCCGAAGGAAAACACCGGGACGCAGTTGGGATGATGGACTCGAAGATGGCCTCGGCCCTCCCGGAGGATCGCCTAAAATCCACCTGGGACACGCTTGTGTCACAAGTTGGTCCCTTCAGCGGTATGACTGGGGTCCGGGCCGCGACCGAGTCGGGATACAGGGTTCGATATGTGACTTGCGGTTTTGGGTCGTCCGTGATCGACATCAAGGTGGTCTTTGACGTGGAGGGCAAAGTAACGGGCCTCTGGTTCGGGCCGCCACAGAGCGCGACCGGTCAGTACAAAGAGCCGTCCTACGGAGCGGCTGCCGTGTTCACGGAGCGATCTGTTGAACTCGGGAAGGGGCGTTGGGTCCTTCCCGGAACGCTCACGGTCCCAGTAGGGGAAGGGCCGTTCCCTGCGGTTGTCCTGGTTCACGGTTCAGGGCCGCACGACAGGGACGAGACGATTGGACCCAACAAGCCGTTCCGTGACCTATCGATAGGACTCGCGAGCAACGGGATCGCCGTGCTTCGCTATGAGAAGCGAACCAAGCATTATCCTCAGGAAGTCGCGGCCGAGATGGAGCATTTCACCTTGCGCGAAGAGGTCGTGGATGACGCCGTGGAGGCCATCGCATACCTCAAGCAAGTCGACAAGATAGACCCTGACCGCGTCTTTGTCCTTGGACACAGCCTGGGCGCTTCTTCGGCGTCGAGGATCGCCGAGGGCTGCACCGTCCCGTTCCCGGAGGGGATCAGGTGCGTGAGGCAACCGGAAAGTATCCGGCGGGCCTCATAATGATGGCTCCCAACGCCAGAGCATTGACCGACCTCGTGCTTGAGCAGTACGACTACCTCGCCAAACTGGACGGGCAGGTTTCGGCCGAGGAAGCGGCGCAGATCGATGAGGTAAGGGCAGCCGTGACAAGGATCAAGGAAGGGTCCGTGCAACCCGGTGAGGTGGTGCTGGGCGCCGGCAAGGCCTATTGGGATGATCTCCTGGCATATGACCAAGTTGCCGTTGCCCGCGATCTTGACCTGCCAATGCTTGTCTTGCAGGGAGAGCGCGATTACCAGGTGACCATGGAGGACTTCTCCATCTGGCTTAATGAGCTTGGAGGCTCACCCGATACGGTCCTTAGGTCGTTTCCCGGGCTGAACCACCTGTTCATCGCGGGCGAGGGAAAGCCTTCGCCCGGGGAGTACAACGTGCCGGGCAACGTCCACGAAGATGTCATCATAGCCATCAGCGAGTGGGTGAGCGCCAGGTAGGCCTATTCCCGCTTCTTCCCGGTCAGCCTGTCTATCTTGATGCGCACCACGCAGGTGTTGCCTATGGTCTCTCCTCCGCACGCGAAGTCTCTACCTGGCGCCAGACGGTTGAGGAGAGCGACCAGGAGCTCGCGCTTTAGGGCAGGGTCCTCCACTATCTCGGCGGTCCCAAATACGACGGCGCTCTTGTATCTAGTGGAGATCTCCTGAGGCAATACCTCATGCTCTGTACAGACGGCGTAGCTCACTTTTGGATTGCTCCTCAAGTTGCCGAGCTTCGCCCCCTCAAGGGCACTGTGGAATACTATGTAACCGTCAGTGTAGACATGGTTAAGGGGAACGCAGTAAGGCTGGCCTTCTTCATCCACCGAAGCCAGGAAACCGAAATCTGCCTCGTTAAGCAGGGCTTCGGCCTCTGCGCGGGTCATCTCCCTGTCCTTCCGTCTCATTTCTCGCCATCGTGGGGTCAGCATCTAACCAACTCCTTGCTCATGAGCATATCGATGTTAAGGCTACATTACTCACAACGGTTGTATTCAGCGGAGGAAAATCGGTTACCTGTTGGAGAATCCTTCATCTACAGAATCCTCGTTACAGAAGCCGGCTCTAGCATTTGGGCGCACGTCGGGACCGGACGCGAACGATAGTTGGGAAACCTCTTAGAGACGGCCATCGTCGTTCACTGAGCATTTACCCGGCACTTCCGGAGGAGAGGGAGCCGGCACTTTGAAGGAGGCAGCGACTATGAAAGCGATTATCCTGGCGGCGGGAAAGGGGACCAGACTTCGTCCCCTGACCTACACCACGGCCAAACACCTTCTTCCCGTGGCAAACAAGCCCATCATCTTCTTCGTGATCGATCAGATCGCGAGAGCCGGCATCTGGGAGATTGGCCTCATTGTTTCTCCTGAAAACATTGAACTCATTAAAGCGGCTGTTGGAGACGGGTCCCGCTGGGGCGTCCGCATATCCTACATAGTCCAGGAGCAGCCGAAGGGTTTGGCCCACGCCGTTTCGGTGGCACGGGGGTTTCTCGGCCACGACAAGTTCCTTATGTTCCTGGGCGACAACCTGATCGAGGGAGGGGTCGCTCCTCTGGTTGAGAGATTTGAACGGGGCGCCGCCGCGGCTACGGTCCTCCTCAAGGAAGTGCCCGACCCGCGGCAGTTCGGCGTCGCGATCCTGGATGAAAGGGGCGACCTCAAGCAGCTCATTGAGAAACCCAAGGAGCCCCCCACAAACCTGGCCGTAGTCGGTGTGTACATGTTTAACCACAAAGTCCACGACGCCATCGACAAGATCAAGCCCTCCTTCAGGGGTGAACTGGAGATCACCGATGCCATTCAGGAGCTCCTGAGCGCCGGAGAACAGATCCATACCAAAGTGCTCGAAGGGTGGTGGCTGGACACCGGCAAGAAGGATGACATCCTCGAGGCCAACCGCGTAGTTCTGGACGAGTACGCAGTGAGGTCGATACAGGGCGACGTTTCCGAAGGGAGCAAGATAACGGGGAGGGTTGAGGTTTCCAAGACCGCGAAAGTCGTCCGGAGCGTTGTCCGCGGCCCCGTTGTCATAGGCGACGGCGCCATAGTCGAGGATTGCTTCATAGGCCCCTTCACCGCAATTGGCCCCCGGAGCACGCTGAAGAATGTCATCATTGAGCACTCGGTCATCTTGGAGGACTGCATCCTGAGCGACGTCGGTCGTGTCGAAGACAGCCTGATAGGCCGCAGCGCCAAGGTGACAAAGGTATCCGACGGACGTGATTCCCTGCGCCTTCTCATAGGCGACGATTCCGAGGTCCAGGTATAGCCCATTTTGATCAGGGGGATAAGCAATGCAGTACAGGAAGTTCGGCTCACGAGATCTCAAGGTTTCCGCGCTCGGGTTCGGCATGATGCGGTTGCCCGTGATCGATGGCGATTCCGCCAACATCGATGAGGCGAAGACGGCCGAGATGGTCCGGCTTGCCGTGGACTCCGGCGTAAACTACATCGACACGGCTTACAACTACCACCGCGAACAGAGCGAGATTGTCGTGGGCAAGATCCTGAAAGGCGGTCTTCGGGATAAGGTCTACCTGGCTACGAAGTGCCCGACTTGGCTGGTGAACGCCCGCGAGGACTTTGACACGTACCTCAACACCCAACTTCGGAAGCTGCAGACGGACCACATCGACATGTACCTCCTGCACGCCCTCAACAAGAAGCGTTGGCCTGTGCTCAAGGAGGCAGGCGTGTTCGGATTTCTGAGCGAAGCGAAACGGGATGGCAGGATACGAAACGCGGGCTTCTCGTTCCACGACGAGCTCGCGGTTTTCAAGGAGATAGTGGACGCTTACGATTGGGACTTCTGCCAGATACAGTTCAACTTCATGGATGAACGTTTCCAGGCCGGACTTGAGGGGCTGAAGTATGCCCATGCCAAGGGGATGGCCGTCGTCATCATGGAGCCCTTGCGAGGCGGGAGACTCGTCAAGAAGGTTCCGGCAGAAGTCATGGATATCTACGCGAAGGCCGAAGTGAAGCGTTCTCCTGCCGACTGGGGACTCCGGTGGGTGTGGAATCACCCCGAGGTCTCGGTAGTCCTCAGCGGGATGGGAAAGGTGGAAGAGGTCCAAGAAAACATCCGGACCGCTCAAACGGCTTTGCCCAACTCACTGACCGAACGGGAACTTGAGATGTTCGAAGCCGTAAAGGACGCGTACCGCAAGCGAACGAAGATTCCCTGCACTCAATGTGAATATTGCATGCCTTGTCCACAAGGCATCCACATTCCTGACATCTTTGACGCCTACAACACGGCAAGCATCTACGATTCGCTTGAGGAGTTCGCGCGAAGATTCGATCGAGCGAAGGAGCATCTGGGCGACCCGGCGGCGTGCGTAGAGTGCGGCAACTGCGAGCAAGCATGCCCGCAGGCCCTGCCCATCCGCAGCCACCTAAAGGAAGTCGTGGCTCTAGTTGCGCCCAAGGCCTGAGGCCTCTTCTGCCATGACGAAGCCGCGGGCGCTGTTCAGCAGGAAATAGAGTTCCCTTTGAACGATGTCGGACGGAAAATCGGTGAGGCCGGCCAAGCGCGGGTCTCTTTCGCGGAGACGCGCCATGGCGTGGCGGACCAAGTCCTCCGTCTCCAGAGACGGGTTTTCGCCGAGGATGTCCTGGCAAACGTCCCGCCAGAGGCGCAACTGGTCCAGACTCGCGCCCAGCATCTTGCTTGGGGCGTCCGTATAGCCGTAGTGTCCGTACAACATGAGCCGGGTGTCGTTGAGGCGCTCCTTGAGCGTCTCAATGGATTGAGTCGTCGTCTCGTAGAAGAAACGATGAGGTGTGGCAGGCCTGAGATACTCGCCGCCAAGGTAGACGCCTGCGGCCTCGCCTGCGAAGGCGAGGTCCGCGCCGGGTGAGACATAGATGTACGACTGATGGTGTTGGGAGTGGCCGGGGGTATCAACTACCTCCAGGCCATCGAGCGTTGTCCCTTCGGAAACGAAGCGGGATTCGTGAACCGGCGCGATCTCTCCGTAAGCCCGGGCGACGCTCTCTCCCAGAGCCTGAACTGTGCTCGCCCAGAGCCTGGTCGGGTCTTTGAGATGGGGCACGCCCCTCGGATGAGCCACGACCTGAGCTTCAGGGAACGATTCGAGAAGGAGGCCTGTGCCTCCGGCATGGTCAATGTGGATGTGGGTGAGGAGCACGAGGTCAAGGCGGGAGAGCCCAGTGGCGTGTAATGCCTCCGTGAGAGGCGCCACGCCGCACGCGGGTCCCGGGTCCACCAAGATGGACCGCCCGCCTCTTTCGGAAATGAGCCAAGGGGTGATGAAATCCCGGAAGCCCGTAAGCGGGACGTCCAAGGATATCCGCCGGAGCTCGTAGTCCCGGCAGGCGAGTATCGTGGCGGTATCCGCGGGCGTAACGGCTCCCACCAAGGTGCCGGAAGGCACCGGTTCCGGCACAGAGTGCTTTGTCACCATCATCCACCTGGTAAGGTTTGATCTCAATAGGTATTAGGAGACTGAAACCCATCGTCCCGTTCGTCGATAAGGCTATTGTCCGATGTGCCTAAGAGGTGACAGCGACTAAACCATGATAACACAGGGACAAGTGACATACATATTCCGCGGCAAAGAGATGACCTTTCACTTCTACCCTGTGCAGCCGTTGGAGAGACTGGGTCTCAGGATGCGTGGGGTCCGCCGGCCTGTGGGCGATGGGTATCGCTTCGCTTTCACACTGGATCCGGCGGAAGAGATCACGCTGCTCAGCGTTTCCGTCGACATGGACGTTCCCCTCAACCAGGGGAGCAGGGTGTTCGCCAACGGCTTCCAGTCTTGGTCAGAGAGTCGCGAGTACGGTATCCGGGAAAGGATGCCCCGTCTCCGGTGGCCCGCAACCACCTGGAGCAGGTACGTCGGAGATACCGCTTTCCACAGGCCCTCGTCACGGCAAGGCACTTTCACTCGTGGACCTACACATACGTGAAATCAGCCGACGGAAACATCGTCCTCTACGGGTCGGTATCCGAGCGGCCGGGTTACACGCTATTCGAGGTTGACGGTACGACCGGCGCCATGCGCATAAGCCGGGAGTGCGAAGGTCTCAAGCTTAGGGAAGAGTATACGGCCTTGGACATAGTGGTCCTCCCTGGACGCGAGGACGAAGTGTTCGATGCGTATTCCCGGGAAATAGCTGACTGTCAGCCGGCAACCGGCCGCGCCTATCATGGCCCCATCTCAGGTTGGTCAGGTTCGCGTAGCAGAAGCGGCGATATCTCCGAGCCAATCGTCCTCGCCAATCTCAACGAGATCAAGAAGCGGGAAATACCGCTGGATTTCTTCCTCATTGAGGACGGCTGGCAGGGGGCAACGGGAGATTGGATTGAGCCGAGCTCCCAGTTCCCCGATGGGATGAAGAAGATCGCCTTGGCCGCCAAAGAGGCCGGATACCGTCCGGGACTTTGGATTGCTCCCTACGTGTGTAGCCGGTGGTCTCAGCTCTTCCGCCGACACCACGACTGGCTCCTCAAAGACAAAGACATGAGGCCGGTGAAGGCCGGATGGAACGGCGGATGGGGCGGTGCCTTCTACGCCCTGGACACGTACCACCCGGGACTTCGGGATTACCTCAGGCAGACCTTTGCCACCATTCTGGACGACTGGGGTTTTGACTTCGTGAAAGCGGACTTCCTCTATGCCGCGGGTCTCCTGCCGAGAGAGCATAGGACCCGAGGGCAAGTCATGTGCGATTCCGTGGAGTACCTCCGAGAGCTTGCAGGCGATAAGGTGTGGATAGCGGGCGGGGTCCCGCTGGGGGCGGCTTTCCATAGCGCCAATTACTGCGCCGAAGGCGGCGAAACGTCCCTTCGCTGGGAGGACGGTTTGCGCAGGGCTCTCGGATTCCGGGAGCGCTCCTCAACGATGAACGCCTTGACCTCCCTGATTGGCCGGCGTCACCTAAACGGCAGGGTATTTGCCGCTGACGGGGGCTCTTTCGTCCTAAGGAGCGGGCGCCAGAACATGACCCCTGAGCAAAGGAGGACCCTCTTCAGGCTGAACCTGGTTCTGTCGGAGACCTTCTTTGTGTCCGACAACCCGGCCGAGTATTCAGACGGCGAATTGTCTATGTACCGTTCCGCGTTCCCTCTCAAAGAGAAGAAGGTGCTGAGCGCCGAATCCTGCCGCGGAGCATGGACCGCGCGCTTTGAGGTCGACGGCCGGCAATCCCTTCTTTTGGCGAACCTCACGCCAAAGACGGTTGAGTTCAGGATAGACCCTCATCTGTACTTCGACCCCGACCTCAGGGAGTTCGGCAAGTACGAAGTAGTAAGCGGCATAAAGCCCTACGACTCCCGCTGTCTGCTCCGCGTCCCCGAAGGGGAGTGGGCAATCGCGGGAGGGACAGGGCACGTGTTTCCCGGCTGCGAGACTCTTCCTCCCGTTTTCGAGGACGGTGTCGTCAAACTGGCCCTCCATCCGCATGCGCGGTACGAGACAGAGGTCTTTCTGCGCATACCCGGCTACTCTTCCACGTGCGCCGTGAACGGCAAGCACCTGAAGACCGAAACGACCAACGGCATGACCTTTGTGCGCGTCCGACTGAATCCCTCATGCTAATCCCTCCTGCTAGTCCCTCCGACTGATCCCCCTCGTTGAGCTCTATGTGAAAATTGGCTCTATGCTTGCTTTGAGATTGTACTCACAACCCCTATTTAACAATGTGAAGTTGTGCTACAATGCTGTTGGTCATTTTGCGACTCACGTTTCACGCTCACGATGGCAGAACCAATAGGGGAGGAAACCTAAGTGAGTAGGCTCACGGTATACACGCCGGACGACGCCGAGGTAGTTGTCGGCCGCATGGTCCGGGAGATGGAACGGCGACTGGCAGTTGCGCCTCCCGGGATCTGTCCCGTTGACATGGCATCGGTGTTCCTCAGGCTGTGTCACGCACAGACCTGTGGGAAGTGCGTGCCGTGCCGGGTCGGGCTCGGCAGAATCGGCGATCTGTTGGAAGAGATACTCAGCGGGAAAGGTGACGCTGAGACTCTCAGGCTGTTGGCAGAAGTAGCGGAGACAGTGAAAGACACGGCTGACTGCGTCATTGGTTCCGACGCGGCCGCCATGGTGCTTAGGAGCCTCACTCAGTTTCGAAGCGACTATGTCTCCCACGTCTCCGAAGGCCGGTGCGTCGGACGTTTTGCCGCTCCGGTCCCGTGCCGCTCAGCCTGTCCTGCCGGCGTTGACGTCCCGGGCTACATAGCCCTTGTGCGCGAAGGCAGGCCCCAGGACGCGGTGCGGCTTATCCGCCAAGACAATCCTTTCGTCTTGGCTTGCGCGCTGGTCTGCGAACACCCATGTGAGAGCCATTGCAGGCGCTCGATGTTGGATGACGCCGTCAACGTGAGAGGCCTGAAACGATATGCAGTGGAAGCGGCCGGCGACGTTAGTTTGGACAAGCAGGCCCCCTCAACCGGGAAATCGGTCGCGATTGTAGGTGGCGGGCCATCGGGCCTCACGGCCGCATACTACCTGGCGCTGGCGGGACACCAGGTCACGATATTTGAGAGGCAGCCCGACCTGGGCGGAATGCTCAGGTACGGTATACCTGAGTACCGGCTGCCCAAAGCAGCCCTTGACCGGGAGATCGGTGGGATGCTGAGTCTCGGAATCAAGGTCAGGACCAATTTCGATGTCGGAACAGACTGCACGCTTGAGTCGCTTCGGAAAGCCTTTGACGCCGTCTACATCGCCATCGGCGCTCACGGAGACAGGAAGCTCCGCATCGCCGGCGAGGATGCCGAGGGCGTAATCCCGGCAGTTGAAATGCTGAGGAACGTCGGTCTTGGCAAGAACCCCCAGCTTAAGGGCAAGACCGTTGTCGTGGTAGGCGGAGGCAACGTTGCCATGGATGCCGCCAGGACGGCTGTCCGATTGGGCGCATCCAAAGTCACCGTCTGCTACAGGCGCCGCACGGAGGACATGACGGCCCAGAAGCTCGAGGTGGAGGGAGCGTTGAACGAGGGAGTCGATATCCTGCAGCTTCTGTCCCCTCTGCGGATCGAGACCGATGAAGGCGGCAAGGTCAAGGCCCTGTGGTGCCAGAGGATGACTGTCGGCAGTCTCGATGAGTCGGGACGTCCCAAGCCTGTTGCCTCGGGCGCTCCAGATGTCCCGCTCGATTGTGACGTCGTCGTTGTCGCGGTAGGCCAGGATATCCAATCCGGTTCCTTTGCCAAGGACGGTATCCCTACTTCCCGGAACGCGTTGGTAGCCGCGAAAGACCTTTCGATCGCGGATATGCCGGGAGTCTTTGCTGGCGGAGACTGCGTCAGCGGGCCGGCGACGGTCATTAGGGCCGTCGCGGCAGGGAAGGTCGCAGCCGCCAACATCGACCAGTATCTCGGCGGCGACATAAGATGGACGTCGGATGTGGTGATTCCCCCGGCTGTCCCCAGTGACGCCACTCCGATTGGGCGGGTGAACCTGCGGGAACGCCCCGCGTCAGAACGCATCAAGGATTGGGATCAAGTTGAGCTTGGGATGGATTGGCGCGAGGCCCTTCACGAGGCCAGCCGTTGCCTGAGGTGTGACCACCACGGCTCGGGAGCATTGGAAGGAGGTAGGCTTGCCAGATGGTAGCCAGCACAATTCCGGACTCGAACTCTAAGATGGTTACTCTCAAGATCGACAGGCGTACCGTAGAGGTCAAGCCGGGCACGACCATTCTGGAGGCAGCGAAATCGGCTGGGCTCCGGATCCCCACCCTCTGCTATCTCAAGGAGATCAATGAAGTCGGAGCGTGCAGGGTGTGCGTGGTCGAGATGAAAGGCTCGGCCAAACTCGTGACGGCCTGCAATACCGTCGTTCAGGAAGGCATGGAGATCCTGACAGCCAGTCCTCGGGTGAGGCACGCCCGGCGGATGACGGTAGAGCTCATGCTCACTGAGCACAACTGTAACTGCCCGACATGCAGCAGGAACGGCAACTGCAAGCTGCAGACCTTGGCCAACTCATTGGGAGTCCGTGATGTGCGCCTCCGCAACGAGATCACCGGGCAAAGAAAAGAAGAGTCCAGCCCTTCCATTGTGAGGGATCCTCAGAAGTGCATCCTGTGCTACCGGTGCGTGAGTGTATGCGACAGGGTCCAGACTCTCGGCATCTGGAGAATCGCAGGTACCGGGGCCAGGACAAGCGTTGAGCCGGCATTCGGGCGCTCTCTGGCCCAGAGCGATTGCGCGTACTGCGGGCAGTGTGTGTCCCATTGCCCGGTTGGGGCTCTCAGCGAGAAAAGCGACCTCGACAGGGTCTGGGAGGCCCTCTCTGATCCCGAGAAGGTTACCGTTGTGCAGGTGGCTCCGGCGGTCAGAGCGGCGTGGGGCGAAGTCCTCGGCATGCCTCGCGACGTGGCCACACTCGGGCGCCTTGTCGCGACCTTGAGGCACTTGGGGTTTGATTACGTCCTAGACACTTGTTTCGCTGCGGACCTCACGATCATGGAGGAAGGTTCCGAGCTGGTGGAACGGCTATCGGGCGAGAAGGTGAAGGGCGATCCGCGGTTTCCCATGTTCACGTCCTGTTGTCCCGGATGGGTCCGGTTCCTGAAGGGGCGGTATCCGGAATTGGTCGGGAATCTGTCGTCGGCCAAGTCTCCCCAGCAGATGTTTGGGGCGATAGCCAAGACCTACTACGCCCAGACCATGGGCATACCGGTGGACAAGATGTGCGTGGTTTCCATCATGCCTTGCACGGCCAAGAAGTACGAAGCGGGCCTGGACACCATGCGTTCCGCCGGCTTCGGCCAGGACGTAGACATAGCCATCACCACCAGGGAACTCTGCGCCATGATTAGGGAAGAGGGAGTCCTGCCTGAAAGGCTTCAGGAAGAGGGCTTCGACTCTGTCTTGGGCGACTCGACCGGCGCCGCGGTCATCTTCGGCGCAACCGGCGGGGTGATGGAAGCGGCTCTTCGGTCTGCATATTACCTGATGACCGGCCAAAACGCCGAACCTGACGCGTTCAAGGCAGTCAGGGGGCCGCAGGGATGGAGGGAAGCTTCCTTTGAACTCCCCGGGCGCACGTTGAAGTGCGCTGTTGCCAATGGCCTGGGCAACGCGCGACGGTTGATTGAGGCCTTGAAGGACGGCTCTATTCAGTATGACTTCGTTGAGGTTATGGCGTGCCCGGGAGGGTGCGCCGGAGGCGGCGGGCAACCCATATGTCAAGACGACAAGGACAATGCCCCTCTGCGCGCCCAGAACCTGTACGCTCTGGATGCTTCGGCTCCACTCAGGTTCTCCCATGAAAACCCGTCCATCAAGACCCTGTACCAAGACTTCTTGGGAAGGCCCGGGTCGGAGACAGCTCACCATCTGCTGCACACAAACCAGAAGGAATGGAAGATGGATACCGGGCACGTTAAGAAAAGGGTCGATGGACGCGTGCCCGCCGCAGCGGTCTAAAACCCGAACTATCCACTACGTGAGAGGCCTCGTCCAACCGGACGGGGCCTTTTCTATTGCGGATTCGTGAGAGGAGCCGGAGGGGTCCACGTTGAAGCATAAATGCCTGCCATTGGTGGAAACCAACCGGTAGCGCCAAGACTCTAACTTGGGAAGGCTCCAAAGCGGACTTGCAGAGAGGTGTCTGGGCATGGCTAAGAAGACAAAGAAAAGCACTGAGAGGAGACCGGCCCCGCCGGCAAGACCGGATCCGGCAAGGAGTTCACTCTTTAAGTACTTGCCGGCGGCATTCCTCGGTCTCGTCGTGTTGGTGGTAGCCATCACGTTTCTTCAGCAACAGCGGCAGTTAAAGGAGGCGCTTTCGGTGACCGACACCGTAAAGATCGAGACGAGCAAAGGTACCGTGATGGTTGAAGTCTACCCAAAACTGGCTCCGATCACGGTCGAGAACTTCGAGAAACTCGTAAAGGAAGGGTTCTACGACGGCCTCAAGTGGCACCGGGTAGAGGACTGGGTTGTCCAGACCGGAGACCCCTTGGGTACCGGTGAAGGCGGGTCGCCTGACACTATTCCCCTGGAAGTCAACAAGGCGCTCAAGAACCGTAGAGGCGCCTTGGGGATGGCGCGCACCAACGATCCCAATTCGGCTACATCCCAGTTCTACGTGCTGAAATCCGACGCCCGCTGGCTTGATGGCGGTTACGCTGTGTTCGGCAAAGTCGTGTCGGGGATGGACGTGATTGACCAGTTGACGACCGAAGACACCATCGTGAAAGCCACGATGGAGACGGAGGCGCCGAAATAAGCCCTGGATAGATTCACGAAAGATGCAGAAGCGCCCGGCACTTACGCCGGGCGCTTTTCGACCCGAGCAGCCCGTCACTTCTCTCCTGACGCCTCGTCAAGAGCCCATTCGATATCGAGTTCCACGGCCTTGGCTCGACCTGGGATGCCTGTTTCCCTGTCCCAGCCCATCATCTCGTAGTAGTCGCGCTTGGCTTTCTCCACCTGCTCCGGAGTGGGAGCGACCCCCTCCAGGGGACCCGTCAGGAAGGGTTCGTAGAACCTCTTGGGCAGGACGTCGTCCTTGTCTGTGAAGCCCTCTCTTATGTTGAACAGTCTGGCCAGGGTCATAGCTCTCTCGCCGGTCTTCAGGAGCTCCCAAAGGTTTGAGTTCCAGCCTGTCGCGGCCCGGACCATTTCCACCACCTGGTCGTCGGACCACCCCACGAAGTTGCAGAGGCCTACGCAGTTGCCGAAATGCCTCTGTGAAAGGAGGTAGGCCAAGAGCCGTACTTTGGCCGGCCCCAGGTCACTGGCGGGAATGGGCTCCAGGAGGCCAAAGGATATCGCCGATGGGCTCCCCTTGGCGAATCCCGTGTCGTGGATATTGTGACAGTGGTCGGCTCCCGTAGGCGAGAGCGCGTATCCTACGCCTAGCCCCATCTTCAATCTTGGCTCGTGCATGGGGACTTCCTGTCCTTTGACGTGTATGGCCAGTTCCTCGGCCCCTTTTCCGAGGACCTTGGCGACCCTGAACGAACCCTCGGCCAAGAGGTCGCCTACTCCTTCGCGTCGCGCGATCTTCTCGATGAGCGTAAGCATCGCTTCTGCGTTGCCGAACCGCGCCTCAATGCCGTCTAACTGGTCTTTTGTCACGAGGCCTTTCTCGAAGCACTCCATCGCGAAAGCGATGGTCACCCCGACGGATATGGTATCAAGGCCGTAGGCGTTACAGAGTTCATTGCCCTTGGAGATGGCCTCGAGGTCATCTACGCCGCAGGAAGACCCGAGGGAACCGATGGTTTCGTATTCCGGTCCTCCGTATTTGGGGTCAACATTGTAAGGCGGTCCCGTCTTGACAACCCTCTTGCAGTAGATCGGGCAGGCATAGCAGTTGTCACGGTCTACGAGGATAGTGTCGCGAAGGGTCTGACCGGATATCTTCCCATGCCCTTCGAACTGCCCAAACTGGAAGTTCTTTGTGGGAAGCGCCGACTGGGTGTGGAGCGATACCACGCCGCCGGCCGTACCCGTGTCCCTAAAGCCTTCCCACCTTTCCTTGTGTTCGGCGAACCACCGCGCCAGTTCCCGGAGCTTGTCTGGGTTAGAAGATGGGATGTTGCCGGTTCCCCTTACGGCGATTGCCCGGAGGTTCTTCGACCCCATCACTGCCCCTATCCCGCCTCGACCGTAAGCGTGGCTCAAATCGTTCAGCACGCAGGCATAACGCACCATTTTCTCGCCCGCTATACCGCACTGGGCGACCCTCAGGCGGTCATCTCCGGTCTCCTGCTTGATGATGGCCTCGACCTCTCCGGTCGTTCTCCCCCAGATGGCCGAACCGTCCCTGAACTCGACCGTTCCATCTTTTATATATATGTAGCAGGGCTTTTCTGATTTTCCCTCCACAATGATGGCGTCAAACCCTGCCCTCTTGAGCTCCGCGCCCCAGAACCCGCCGGCCTCAGAGAACCCGATGCCCCCGGTCAGCGGTGATTTGGCGCCTACGCTGTTACGTCCTGAGCCGGGGAGAGGGTGGCCGGTCATGGGGCCAAGGGCGAAGATGAGCTTGTTCTGGGGCCCAAGCGGGTCGGCACCCTTGGGGACCTCCTTGAGGAGGTAGTGGGCGATGAAACCGGTTCCGCCAAAGTACTTCCTATAGAACATTTCAGGCGGTTCCTCGACCGAAAAGGTCTTGCGGGTAAGATCCACTCGGAGTATTTTGCCTGCATAACCGTTCATTTTAGCCAAATCCCCCTTCAGTTACCGCATATAACCGTAAGCTAGCCGCCTGCCACAGGACTCATGATGCACACTTGGTCTCCTGGAGAAAGAACAAACTTGTCAGTCACGATCGAGCCGTTGACAACCAGGACACCAACCTCTTCCGGAGGCACATTTAGCCTGGTCAGGAGGCCTTTCAAGGTTTCTCCCGCCACATGATCAACGATCGCCGCGTCGCCTTCCGGCAGGATGCGCCGATGGCTACCGTATACCCGCACCTCGATCGTTTTTTTGACCTCTGTCATTGCACCACACCTGCCCCCGGTTTCCAGCCCCGACTAGTTCTCTATGGCGTTTCCGGACTCCTCTCCCCACGCTTCCTCGTCTTTTTGACCCCCTCTTTTCGGGGCCGCCCTGTCTCCAAGTGCCTGCTGGGTCGGGGGAGATCATCACGCGTCCCTCCTGTGGGCACTCGCATGTCACACAACAGTAAGTTTTGGTAGACAAATCGCTCATAACCGCGCTAAAGTGTCTATAAACCGTAGATAATGTCGCAAAACTGCATGATAACGACATAAGACTGCCCATTAACGGGGGGATCCTGTATGAAAACCGTGCTTTCACCGGAACAGGTGGCCCAGGTGTTGGGCCTCAGCAAGCGAACGGTGATCTCGTGGTTGCAGGAGGGGAAGCTCAACGGGATCAAAGTCGGGAACCGATGGCGCGTGAAGGAAGAGGACCTGGACAAGTTCATCGACGAACCGAACATGTACTTCGTGGACTACATCCACAGGGCGAGATTCGTTGAGATGCAAAGGATCGCTCAGGCCCGCGGCCGGAATCTCATCGCGGCCATATACATCCTCTCCAGTCTCTCCAAGCCCCTCGACGAGTTTCTCGATGAAGGCACCCTGGATGTGGCCGGCGTTCTGAGGGCCACACGCTTCTGGGGACCGGTTGAGAGGGCGTTGGTGAGAGCCGCTCTCAGCCTTTATGACTCAACACAACCTGCAGGTATCAATGAAGTGTTTTCTGTGCTCGATTCAAAGGGCATCCAAGTCATGATGCAGGCGCTGCGGCTTAGGTGGTGACATCATGCCGCCCGCCGGGAGTTCTGCATCAAGAAGGCCTTGGGGATGTGCCATGGGTCCTTTGGGGATGTCCGAGCGGCGCTCAACTTCGCGTGAGTCATAACATATATAAGGAAGGGACTTCTCCCCGCATCCGGGTCGCACCCGGGTTGCGCCACCTATGGCCGGTGTGCTAAGATAATCCTCGCCTCGCGACGGCGGGGCACTGGAAAAAACGGCTTAGTTTCGCGGGATTTGGCGAAGCAAAGCGTTGACAACCAGGCAAAAGACGAGTAGAATTGAGCCTGTTGTCTCGGTCCTTGAAAACTGAACAGCGTAAGAGAACCTTTGAGTCTAAGGAGACTCGCAGTAAAGCGAGTCGCTCTTCGGACCTTGAGGAAAAGGTGTAACGGAGAGTTTGATCCTGGCTCAGGACGAACGCTGGCGGCGTGCCTAACACATG
>CAZYFG010000021.1:0-12753 GCA_964646835.1 uncultured Eubacteriales bacterium
AAAGGTCAAAGGGTACCTCAAGGTAGTGGTCGCTGAAGGTGTAGTTCTGCTCGGGATCCAACACCTCGAGGAGCGCCGCCGCCGGGTCGCCCCTGAAATCCGACGCCAACTTGTCTACCTCATCCATGAGGAAAACGGGGTTTCTCGAGCCCGCGGTCCTCATCCCCTGGATGATGCGGCCGGGCAACGCGCCGATGTAGGTCCGTCTGTGGCCCCGGATTTCGGCTTCGTCTCTCACGCCACCCAGAGAGATCCTGACGAACTTCCGGTTGAGCGCCCTGGCGATGGACTTGGCCAAGGAGGTCTTCCCCACTCCGGGCGGACCCACGAAGCAGAGTATGGGGCCTCGCGGCTTGTCGACAAGCTTCCTGATGGCGAGATACTCAAGGATGCGCTCCTTGACCTCCTGGAGCCCGTAGTGGTCCTCGTCCAGAATCTTCTGGGCCGACTGGACGTCGATGGTGTCGCCGGTCTGCACGTTCCACGGCAGCGATACCATCCATTCCAGGTAAGTCCTGACGACGACCGCCTCGGCTGACGCCTGGGGCATCTTCTCGAGCCGGTCGACTTCCCGGAGGGCCTTCTCCTTGACTTCTCCGGAAAGACCGGCCTTCTCTATCTTCTGACGGAACTCGTCGGACTCGCTCATGGTCTCATCCCGGTCGCCGAGCTCCTTCTGTATGGCTTTCATCTGCTCGCGGAGCCAGTACTCCTTCTGGCTCCTCTCGATCTGGTCCCGGACCCGCCTGTTGATGCGTTTCTCGAGCCCCACCATCTCTATTTCCTTGTTCATGAACGAAACCAGCCTGCTGATCCTGTCCTTTACCGGAATGGTCTCGAGGATCTGCTGCTTCTCAGGGAGACTCAAGGGGATGTGGCTGGCTATGGAATCACACAGCTGCCCCGGATCCGTGAGAGTGGCAATGGAAATGAGGGTTTCGGCGCCGACCTTCTTGGTTACACGCACGTACTCCTCGTACTGCTCGGTCAGAGTCCTCATGGCGACCTGTGCCTCGGCCGCCGACAACCTCTCCTCAGGCAGCGGGCTGACGCTCACCACATAACCGGGTGAGGTAACCAGATACGAGTTCACCTTTATCCGGGATATGCCTTCGATCACGATCCGGTAGTGCCCCTGGGATGTCCTGTCGATCTCCTTTATCATGCCAAGCGTCCCGACTTCGGAGATGTTCTCCGGAAGCGGGTCGACTACGTCATTGTCCTTTTGAGTGCACATGGCGAGACGCATGTCCGAGGACTGCGCCATCTCTACCGCCTTTACCGATCTGGTTCGGCCAACCTCCAAAGCAGTCGTGGTGCCGGGAAACACCAGGATATTTCTAAGGGGTAGGAGCGGGTAGGACTTTTTCTCTGTCTTGACCATATCCGAAACTGCACCTCCCGCATTCTCCTCATGAGTTCTCAGCCATATCATATTAGCCCGCAAAGCGGAAGTGACATGGCCAGGAGAACGCGAGAGATATATTCTCGTACTATCAATACAAGTCCTTCACCGCGTCCATGGGAAGGTCTGGACAAGCAGGAATGATGCTACGGACTCTGTTTAGGCATACCATCCAGCACTTCAACCAGGTGAGCCACGGGGATCACCTTAAGCGGCAAGAGCGAGTACCTGTCCTGCCAGTTGGCCTTTGGTATGAACGCCCGATCCAGCCCGGCTTCTTTTGCTGCCTCGAGTTTCTGGTCCACGCCGCCGACCGGCCTCACCTCGCCGCGTATGGAGACCTCCCCGGTGAAAGCCGTTCGTGGGTCAAGAGGGGTCATGGTGATCGCCGAGTAGACGCTGGCGGCTATGGCCAATCCCGCCGACGGGCCATCCACGGGGGTGCCGCCCGGGAAATTGACGTGGATGTCAAAGGCGTAGGGACGTATCCCCGCTACCGAAGTGAGGGCCGTCCGCACGTTCTCCACCGAGGACATGACCATGCTTTTGCGGCGCAGGATGTGCGTGCCCTTTCCCATCTCCTCTTCCTCGATGACGCCGGTTATGATCACCTCTCCCCTCCGTTGGTCCACCTCCTGGACGACCTGGCATTCGACGTCTATCACGCACGCCATGCCGGGGCCGTACACTGCAAGGCCTAGGGCGGCCCCCACCAATGGCTCAGAGTGAATGCAGGGCGAGGGGCGGGGGCTGTGATGGCCCTGGGCGATGATCCATTCAATATCGCCCAGTTCAATGGCTTTGCGCCCCTCTACGGTGATGAGCCCCGCCGCCATTTGGACGAGGTTCACCGCGTCGCGTCCGTTGTCAGCGTACCTCTTCACCATCTCCACGGCTCTTGGGTCGATGTCGACACCGGCTTTTCGGGCGGCTCCCTCGGCGATACGGCCGACTTCCTCGGGAGACAGCGCCCTGAAGAAGACCTCCAGGCACCTGGACCTTAAGGCCGGCGATATGTCCTCGGGCAATCTAGTGGTGGCGCCCACCAGGCGAAAATCGGCCGGCAACCCGTTCTGAAAGATGTCGTGGATATGTTCGGGGATGTTGGTGTCCTCCTGAGAGTAGTAGGCGCTTTCCAGGAAAACCTTCCTGTCCTCGAGCACTTTCAAGAGCTTGTTCATCTGGACGGGGTGCAGTTCGCCGATTTCGTCCAAGAACAGCATGCCGCCGTGGGCTTTAGTCACGGCCCCCGGCTTGGGCTGAGGGATCCCGGCCACTCCCATGGCTCCCGCCCCTTGATATATGGGGTCATGTACCGAGCCGATCAAGGGATCGGCTATCCCCCGCTCATCGAACCGGGCGATCGTGGCATCCATCTCGATGAACTTGGCGTCCTTGGCGAACGGAGACTGGGGACTGCGCTTGGCCTCTTCCAACACAAGCCTGGCAGCCGCGGTCTTTCCCACTCCGGGCGGACCGTATATGAGGACATGCTGGGGATTGGGACCGCACAGCGCTGCCTTGAGGGCTTTGATCCCGTCGTCTTGTCCGATGACTTCCTCCAGAGTCGAAGGCCTGGTCTTTTCACTGAGAGGCTCGGTCAGGCGGATGCCCCGGAGCTGCCTCAGTCGCTCGACTTCCTTCTTGGACTCGCGGCTGACCGCGATCTTCTGGGTCTCCTGGGACCTCAAGAGGTTCCAGAAGTAGAGGCCCATTACGATGGTGAGAAAGAGCTGGAGGTAGATGAGAACGCCCGAGTTCAGCATGTCCACGACCCCTTACGTTGCGCTTCACAGGCTATGTTCTGCCTAATCGGATGGGATTATGAGGATACGGGTAGGAGTGGGCCTGCAGGTGGGTGTAGCCAACAAAAAAGCCTCCCCGAGGGGAGGCTTCTTGCTGTCAGGCTTCTACGCCGTCTCTTCCTTCTTCTTGCCGGTACCCGGCTTCCTCTCCGTCGTGACCAGCATCGGCGGCACTTCTCCGAGGACGGAGTCCTTGGTCATAATGCACTTGGAGACATCGCCGCGCGACGGGATGTCGTACATGATCTCAAGCATCCGGTCTTCCAGTACTGCCCTCAAGCCGCGGGCGCCGGTGCCGCGCCGGATCGCCTCCTTGGCAACCGCGCGGATGGCCTCTTCCTGGAACTCCAGCGTCACGCCGTCCATGGCGAAGATCTTCTGGTACTGCCTGACCAGCGCGTTCTTGGGCTCGATCATTATCTTGATGAGGTCCTCCTCGGACAGGGCGTCCAGAGTCACGATGACGGGAATACGCCCGATAAACTCCGGTATCATCCCGTACTTCAGGAGGTCCTGCGGAAGGATCTTGGCCAGGATCTCACCGATGTTCCCTTCGTGCCTTGAACGAACCTCCGACCTGAACCCCATGACCTTCTGCCCGATGCGGCTCTGGATGATCTTCTCGATCCCGTCAAAGGCCCCGCCGCAGATGAAGAGGATATCGGTCGTATCCACTTGGATGAACTCCTGGTGGGGGTGTTTGCGACCTCCCAGCGGGGGGACGTTGGCAACGGTCCCCTCCAGGATCTTGAGGAGAGCCTGCTGGACCCCTTCGCCCGACACGTCGCGGGTGATGGACGGGTTCTCCGATTTCCGGGCAATTTTGTCGATCTCGTCGATATAGATGATGCCTTTCTCGGCCTTCTCTATGTCGTAGTCGGCTGCCTGGACCAATCGAAGGAGGATGTTCTCCACGTCCTCTCCAACGTATCCGGCTTCCGTAAGCGTAGTGGCATCGGCGATGGCGAACGGGACGTTCAGCATCTTGGCCAGGTTCTGAGCGAGGTACGTCTTCCCCACGCCGGTGGGACCCAGCATCACGATGTTGGACTTCTGGATTTCAACGTCATCGTGCTTGTGCCTGCGCCCAATCCTCTTGTAATGGTTGTACACGGCGACAGAAAGGATCTTCTTGGCCCTCTCCTGCCCAATGACGTACTGATCGAGGAACTCCTTGATCTCCTTGGGCTTCGGGACGTCCTTCAGGCTTTCTTCGGCGTCCTCGTCCAGCTCCTCAGTGATGATCTCGTTGCATAGCTCGATGCATTCGTCGCAAATATACACACCGGGACCGGCGATGAGCCTCTTCACCTGGTCCTGGTATTTGCCGCAGAATGAGCACTTCAGTCCCTTCTGTTCCTCGAATCTGAACATCCTTTCACCTCAGTTATTTGGGCGCTTTGTGGGTCGGGACGAGCACATCGTCCACCAGGCCGTAGGCCTTCGACTCCTCGGCACTCATCCAAAAGTCTCTATCGGTATCCCGCTCGATCCTCTCCAGTGGTTGGCCGGTATGTTTGGCCAAGATCTTGTTGAGCGTGTCTTTGGTCCGGAGGATCTCCCGCGCCGCAATCTGTACTTCTGTCGCCTGTCCGTGGACTCCTCCCAGGGGCTGGTGAATCAGAGTCCTGGCATTGGGCAGGCAGTATCTCCTGCCTTTGGTCCCCCCTGCGAGCAGGACGGCAGCCATGCTCGCCGCCAATCCGACGCAGATGGTCGAGACGGGCGGCTTGACGTGCTGCATGGTGTCGTATATCGCCATGCCCGCCGTGACCGAACCGCCCGGCGAGTTGATGTACAAGGAAATCTCCTTGTCTGGATCTTCGGCCTGGAGGAACAGGAACTGGGCGACAACCAGGTTCGCAACACTGTCGTCAATGGGAGTCCCCACAAAAACGATCCTGTCCTTCAAGAGCCTTGAGTAAATATCATAGGCACGTTCGCCCCGGCCGGTCTGCTCAACTACCATCGGCACAAGGTGTCCCATTCTTCCCTTACCTCCGTTCTCGTGTGAGAGTTATCATTTCCAAGGGGAGTCGCGTCTATCTCTCTTCATTCACAGCCTTGTCGGCCTCTTCTGCTTTCTCCGTTTCAGCCTTCTTCTCTTCAACAAGGGGAAGTGGAGTCCCGGCGTTCTGAGCGGCCTTGACGGTGAGCTTCTTCAGAACCTCCAGCCGCCGGAGATCCCGGACTATGCTGTCCAAAGCACCCCTGAATTGGAGCGTCGTCTTTATTGTATCAGCGTCCTTGCCGGTCTGGCGAGCAAAGGCCTCTACGACTTCGCCTACGGCCTCTTCCGACACCTGCGTGTTGTCCTTGTCGGCGATGGCGTCAAGGATGAGGTCTCTGCGCACATCCTTCTCGGCTTCGTCATGGATGTCTTTCCTCAGCTCTTCCACGGTCCTGCCCGTGGAGTTGAGATACGCGTCAAGACTCGTGTTGGCTTCCTGCAAGCGTTCCGCGAACCTGCGGAGCAGTTCCTGCTCCCGGCGCTCGATCATCACTTCCGGGATCTCAACGGTTGCCTTGGTGAGCACCGCTTCTTCGACCTTCTGAGTGTGAGCGCGGCGGGCCAAGTCTTCTCTCATCGAGGCGAGACGCTTCCTGATGTCTTCCTTCACCTCGTCAAGGTTCTCTTTGGCAAGGTTCTTGAGAAACTCCTCATCGGAAGGAGCGTGCTTGCGATAGCACTCTTTTACCTCGACCGAGAACTTGGCGGTCCTCGGCTCCTGACCTTCCTCGGCCGGATAGGTGGCGGTGAACTCCTTTGTCTCGCCCTTCTTCATGCCTGCCAGAGCCTCGGAGAGGCCGGGGACAATCCCGTACTCGCCGCCGACTTCCACATAGGAGAGGGTCTGGTCAATGTCTGCCTTGAACGAACCGCCCTCGAGACCTTTCACGTGGCAGTTGGCGTAATCGCCCTTCTCAAGGCCCTGCTCCTCGGGGAGAGGAGTGAGCTGGGACATCCTTTCGCGGAGGAAGGAGATCTGCTGGTCAACATCCTCATCGGTGACGGCCTTCACCTCGTAGGGCACAGCCAGTCCTTCGTAATCCTCCAGCACGACCTCCGGACGCACATAGACAGTGGCTTTCAGAGTGAGGGGCTGCCCTTGCTTCATGTCCACTTCTTCAAACTCGGGCTCGCCCACAGGTTCGATCTTGGTCTCCTCTACCGCCTTCTCGTATTGCGCAGGCAGTAGATCCTTCATGGCTTCCTCATAAAGCGCGTCCTTGCCCACGTGACGCTCGAGGATGAACCTGGGCGCCTTGCCGCGGCGGAAGCCGGGCACGTTGATCCTCTTGACCACGCTCTTATATGCCTTGTCGAGGGCCTCGTCAACTACCGAAGCCGGTGTCTCGATGGTAAGAACTACTCTGGAGCCCTCGATCTTTTCCACGCTAACCTTCACAGTCTGGTCCTCCTTATGAACCCTGCCTATGTGGTATCGTATTGCTCTTCCCTAGGTGTGCTGCTTGTCCTTGGTCATCCCCTGGAAAACAAATCAATCTTTAGTATATTACCAGATTGAAACGGAATGAAAAAGGTTGCCTCCGACCGCCGCCGAAGCGGAAGATCGATACCGGCCTCAAGATTGGAAATGGGTGTCGCGGAACATTGACCTTCCGTAATCGTCGTTATATATGACACGCTATTTCGGAGGCGAACGGAATTGAAACGACTCTTCTGTACCGGACTCATCATCCTCTTTGCGCTATCCTTGATCGGATGTACCAACTCGGTGAACCTTGCCACCCCGCCGCAGGCGGGCGAAGTAGACGAGTTGGACGAAACCGCTGTTCTGGAACTGGTGACTGAGTTCGGCGAGAAACTCCAGATGGTGTCCCTTCTGGCACCCGAAGAGATCCTGAGAGAGAGTCTCGAAGAGAACTACGGCGGGCTGGTTTCTCCGGCCCTTCTTGAGAAGTGGATGCAAGAACCGACGGCTGCGCCCGGCAGGCTCGTATCCAGCCCGTGGCCTGACCGCATCGAGGCGACCGGCGTCGAGAGGATTAGCGGCGAAGAGTACGAGGTTGTAGGTGAGATTCTGGAGGTGACCAGCGTCGAGAAGGAAAGCGGCGGGGTCGCGGCCAGAAGACCCATCACATTGACCGTCATCAAGATAGAAGGCAAGTGGGTCATCAACGAAGTGGCGCTGGGAGATTACGAGGAAACCGCTTCGACGGCGTGCGATCTCACAGAGTACGGTTTCAGATTCCGGCTGCCCGGGACATGGGTCGGGTATTCGGTGGCGATGGAAGAATGGGAAGCATATGCGCTTGACGGCGAAGGAAACATCCACGAAGACGACTCGGAAACCGGGCCCCTGGTCCTGATCAGGCATCCCGAGTGGACCGACGAAAACCCGCGTCAGGACATCCCCGTCATGGTCTTCACCCATGCCCAGTGGGAGGCGCTCCAGAACGGGGAGATCCACATCGGCGCGGCGCCGATGAACCCAACCGAATTGGGCAGAAACTCGGCCTATGTGTTTGCCCTGCCCGCACGCTACAACTACGCTTTCCCGGAAGGCTATGAGGAAGTCGAGGATATCATAGAAAGCGGCACTTTCGAGGCGTATGAAATATAGACCCGACGAGTCACCCTAGGAAGACTTAGCCCTCCGCGTGATGTGGCGAACGCCGCGAGGCGGAGGGCTTTCTGCTTCCTAGACTAGAACTTGATGAGATGGATCCATTCCCCGAACACGAACCGGACCCGGTCTATGACAAGCGAGATGCGTCCCATGATCGCGTTTCCGAACGCGGCACCGAACGTGATCATGATCACAAACTTGCCTATCTCGGACGATGCGGTCAATACGGGGTTCCGTTTCAGCGTGAAGAAGAAGTAGCTGATCACCGCGACCACACCCAGGGTGATGATCAGGTTGTCTATTGAGTTCAGCGGGACCAAGTTCGCAGCCAGTTGCCTCACCAACTGCTCCACCATGGCGGTCCTCATGGTAACCCCCGCGCCGATGCCGATGACGAACGAAAGGGGGTACCTCCTCATCCACGCGTACTGGCTCCCCAAATAGGGCCCGAAGAGCATGAGCCCCATGGCCACAGGGATGATCAGGTAATACTTGCCGCTTCCGGTCACCGGTTGCCACACCTTGGTCACCAGATTCCGGAACCCCATTGTTATCGTGTACCCGGCAGCCGCTCCAACATAGAGATGCTCGACCGCTTTGAAAACCGGGTTCTCCTTAAAAAGGTAGGAGAATGCCCCCAGGGTCACTATGGCGGCTATCCACGTCGTTACGCTTGCGCTCATTTCCCTGCCCCCTTCCCGTCGAGTCCCCTGGACCTTCTGATGAAGTACGAAATGTTTCCGAGCAGAACAAAGAGAATGAGCAACAGGTGTCCCATGCTCTGCGCATCCATGCCTGCAGACGCCACGCCCGGTTTCTGCATCAGGTTCTCGTATTCGGCGGCGCCCCGAAGCCCGGCCAAGAGGCCTGCCAGCTGCTTGCTCTGAAGAAACGGCTGGGCCTGGGGCGCGGTGACAGTGATCAGCCCTGCGATTATCGGTACTTTGTACTGAGAGATCTGTCTAACCCATGCTTCCGCGCTGTCATCGGTGAAGAACACGTACATGTCGACGTCCGACATATCGTCGATCCCCTGAAGGATGGGCAACTGTGCAGTATTGTTGCCGCGCCAATCGGTGGGAAAGGCTCCCTTCACATTTCGTGCATAAGCCGCCATCGCGGTCTCGCCGCCGGCCAGGAAGCCCATGTTCACGAAGTCGGTTCCGTACACCTTACCTGCCGCTTCGTAAGGTGCCGTGAGCTTGTCGACTATCATGGGACCATGGCTCTTCAACGAAAAGCATATTATCCTTACACCTTTTCCGAAGAGATGGTGGAACAAAGCCACGGCGATAGGCTCCACGTCGGGCGCCCCGTCGACGTAATATCCGAAATCGAACGCTACGGTGTCGCCCTGCTTAAGGTTGTTCAAGACGTCAAAAGCCGTCCTGGTGGTTTCGCTGACCTGAAGCGGAAGCCCGAGAGGTCTCATCATCGGAATAAGCAGCACGACCACCAGGAGGACATATAGAACCCTGGTATCGGTCTCACCCAATCTACGCAATAGGTCCATTCGGTCTCACCTCTATTCCTGTCCGATGCCAAGGTGGGACCGGTCAATGCCCAGCAAGATCCGCGCGCTGACGGACACAAAGCCGATCGCGGTGCTGATCATGATCCCACGCATGCCGGCGAGGTTAATAACCTGCATGATCCAATCTGACACTTTAGGCAGCCCGGGGAACCAGTATTCGCCGATTGGCGCCTTGGCGAGCATGAGAAGAACTCCCGTCACCAAGAGAGCAGCTGCGTGAGCATTGTGAGCCCTGAACGCGCGATAGGCCGCGGAAGCGACGTGGAAGCACGCCATGGCGTAGAAGGCCGCCGCAGCCGGAAGCATGATGGCGTCGAAGATAAAGGTGAATCCCGCTGACTCAGTCCCAAAGAAGATACCGCACAGGGTAGTGAACCCCATGCTGGCCAAAAGAAGGACGCTGTTCAACGCTCCGGGCTTCTTGGCGGCGATCACCCTCGAATGACTGATTGACAAGTTGACGGCTGCCAGCGCCAGCGCGAAGGCAGCTACAATAATGGCCCAGTTCTGCATCTCCTCGCCCACCACCGCCACGGTGGGCGCCACAAAGAAGTACTCCACGAGCATGACGAGTCCCATGATGCCTGCTATCAGGATGGGTACCTCTCGCCTCAATTCACTCACTCCCTTCCGGTTGGACTACCGAGCGAGAATCGTGGAAACCCAATCACTGCCTGCGGTACTCACGACGACTCCAATGAGAAGAAGTCCCAGTACGACCAGCTTCACGTAGTCTTGACCTTGTATGCTGCCCAGTCGGGCTGCGTCCCCCGAAATGTAGGCTCCGGCTGCCAGAAGCTCCTCCCCAATGAGCGTGTAGTCGCAAGCCGCAGCGAAAAATGGGAGCTGGTACGTGCTGGTCGTGCCTGCGATGGCGATGGCGTTCACCGCGACGGCGGCTTCAGCGAAGTCCACGGCCTCGGAAGCGAACTGGCCCACGAAAACGGCCGTAGCCACCTTCTCCCTCTGGATCATCCCGAGAACCGCTGCGGCGTAGGCATACTGCTCAGGCGAAGTGAAGCGAACCATATCCACGTCATAGACATCCCTCTTGCCTTCGGCCAGGTAAGCCTGCTGCACCCTCTGTTCAGCCAACGGGTACACGTTGGGATAGGACACGGCGACCACCAGCCTCGTGTCGTACTTGGCGGTGAGCCGCGCCACGTGAGCGATGATGTCAAGCCCTGCGAGAACCGACCCGGCACTCCCGCCGGTGATGTCAGCCCAACCCGGGGTGCAAAACACGGCTTTGCCCATCTCGGTCGCTCTCCCGACCGCTTCGGTGATCGCCTCGAGTCCGGCGATTCTCCTCACGCCGGGGAGCTTAGTCTTCGCCCTGTAAACGCCGTACATCATGGTGCCGACCGTCACTAAGAGCAAAACAAACCCTGCAATCCGGCCCTCTGTCAACACACTCTTCGCACCTCCTCGAACTACCCGATGCTTTGAGACAATTCACTTTTCCGCATCCTGTATAGGAATTCCTTCCTACGCAGGAAAATACAGGATTCGCCGGAATCCGGCAGGATCTGAGGAGTGGCGAATAGAGGAGATCCCGGATCGGCAAGAGAATCAGTTGCCGCCAGTATCAGGAAAGGAAGGGCGTACCATGGATATCTCCCAAGCCATCTCTCAGAGGCGCAGCATAAGGAGGTTCGAAGACAAGCCGGTTCCTCGCGAGCTGATTGAGAAGATTTTGCACGCAGCAACTCTCGCCCCATCCGGGAAGAACGCCCAGCCGTGGAGGTTCATTGTGCTCGAGGGCAAGAAAAAGGATGAAGTGGTCGACATCTTGGAGCGCTCTGTGGCCTCGCTGAAAGAAGCCGGAATACCGACCGGGAGCGCGGAGAATTCGGCGAGGATCATGCTCCGGGCTCCTGTCGCCATACTCGTCCTGAACCCGCGGAGAACGGCTAAGGACTTCGAAGACCGGTGGGACCAACTGGGATGCCTCGTGGACACCCAATCGGTCGGTGCAGCCATCCAGAACATGCTCCTACAGGCCACAGCCCTTGGGCTCGGTACTCTGTGGATTTGCGATGTGTTTTTCGCCGAGCGTGAGATCCTCCGGCACTTCGACACCAGCGATGAACTGATCGCGGCCGTCTCGGTAGGGTATCCCGCTGAGGCGCCGTCTCCTCGCCCGAGGAAGTCGTGGCAAGAGGTGACTACCTGGAGTCGTTAGCACTCGGCTGTCAGCAGGAACTCTGCGAGGTGCTTGTGTTTGACGTCGGTAGGCTTTGTCAGCATACATGTCGTATGGAGGAGAGCCGGTCATGCTGATACCTCATCTACACTTTAGCGGTAACTGCAAAGAGGCCATTTCCCTTTACGAAAGGGCCTTTAACACAAAAGCCGACACCGTTATTCTCAACAGCGATTATGATCCCGCGAACCACAAAAGTGATGACAGGATCGCCCATGCCGTGATGCACATACATGGCCAGAAGGCTTATCTCAATGATCGGTTTGGTAAGAAAGACACGTCGACCGATATTGCGATAAGCCTCATTGTTACGTTCAGGAACAAAGATGATCTGCTTTCCTGTTACGACACAATGAAAGAAGGAAGCACTACTATTGATCCTTTGGAAACCCTGCCGTACAGTCCACTCGCTGTTCAGTTCATTGATAAGTTCGGAGTGCAGTGGGGATTGGTGGTTTACGAAACATCTTAACTGCAATCGCCCCGACATCGGGCATGTTTGCGGCGGGGACCACCACAAGCCTACGATCGAAGCGACCGAAAACAGCTCTTGGAACTCCTCCAGGGGTACGCCTTGCAGGGCGGCAGCCGTGTCATCGAGGACTTCCTGCCACCGGCCGCGCTGTGAGTCGAAGAGAGCCTGAAGACCTGCCGTCTCCCAGAACTCGCTGAGGTTACGGCCGAGTTCGTCCTGCGAGACCATCGAAAAGTAGGCGTCCACGAAGGCCGGTACATGAGAAGCGGCGTACGGCCTAAAACACGGGGCTTCCCGCGGCAAGTGCTGCGCCGAGTGCCATCATACGCTGGTCGAGTTGAACGTCCATCGCGATGTGGTCCTCCGCCGTCCGTCTAGATTGAGAGAACCTGTCCCCACACAACGCTTATCCCAGATCCTGGGGCTAGTCAAGTCGGTCCTACGGTTCAGAGGATAGGGGTTGCTTGGCTCCGAATCGGGTAGGAGGCTGGTCGTTACTCGGCCAGCCGACCTCCCACACCACCGTGCGTACCGTTCGGTACACGGCGATTCCAGATTTTGCACTCTTGCAGCAAGATAGAGTTCGTGGAGGCTGGGGTATCCGGCTTTCTTGAAGTACTCGTTCGGCATGGCTCGGGTCAAGATCCAACTACCGGACACTCGCCAGTAGCCTAACCTTGTGTTCGCCCATTGCTACGCCTGATAGGCCGGTATCCCCGCCTTTCGCAGGTTT
>CAZYFG010000021.1:12770-18680 GCA_964646835.1 uncultured Eubacteriales bacterium
GTCACCATTCGCAGTCGCCGTCGCAGCCATTGGTCGAGTTCCTGGGTGAGTTTCTTCATGTCTGCCAGTTTGAAGTAGTTGACCCAGCCCCTCACGATTTGGTGCAGTTTCGTTTTGCGGCCTTCTATGCTCATCCCGTTACTGCGTCCTGTCGCTTCCCTGAGTTTGTCTTTCAGTTCTTGCCTTCGATGAACGAGATGATGTTGTCAAGCGTCCTTTGCGCCGCCTTTTGGCTTTTGCAGAAGATCATCATGTCATCTGCGTAGCGTACGAAGCGGTGCCCTCGCCGTTCCAACTCGTGGTCACACTCGTTGAGCATGATGTTTCCCAGAAGCGGGCTTAGTGGCCCGTTCCTTTGACACTGCCTTAGCGCATCGTGGGCACTTCGTCCGGCTCGGAAGCCGTAACTATGCTCTGAGAATCGTTCTTCGTAGATGGGACTCAGTACTTGGCTGACCGCCTGCCGGATCATGCGGTCTATGACTGTCGGTATTCCGAGTTTGCGGGTTCTGCCGTCGGACACCCTTGCCTTTGGCTTGCACTTGGTCGTTACTCCAGGTCAGCGGCGGAACCCTGCTCCTCCAGCATGCCAAGCATTCGGAGCGCCCTCTCCGTGAGTACCATCATGTCCTGCTGGTGATGCCAGAAGCCGGGTCGAACTTGTTGTGCCCTACACCATTCGTGATCCCGAGCTCCTTCGCCACCCCAATCTCCTCGAAGTAGTAAGCATCCTCAGGTATGTCGTCGAAGTTCTCCTCGAACCTGGCGCTCACGCCAAGCGTCCTCACAAGGAAGTACATGTAGTCGGCCCTGGTAATCGCCTCAGAGGGCCGGTACTCCGTCTCGGTCACGCCGCGCAGGATCCCTTGGACGCCAGGACCTCCACCTGTTCCTTCGCCCAGACGACCCCGTCCAGGTTGGGCAAGAGGATATCCAAAAGGACTATGTCCGGTCTATGACTCAGAACCGCGCGGACCGCCTTGGCTCCATCGTCAACAGCACAGACAATCATGCCTTCTCTTCCGAGGTGGCGGCTCAAGACCTCAACGACCGCAGGTTCATCATCGACAATAAGGACTCTTTCACCAGGCAGAAGTACCACTCCAGTCCCGCGGACAGAACAGCCGACATCACAACAGCTTCGCCATCGCTTCAGGAGCTGGTATGTACTGGCTCCGATACCTTTGTTTGATTCTAAGTAAACCGAACTAGTTCCTCCGTCCATCTTTCTGAGCGCCATTGCCGGTGAGTGTCAAAAGGGACTCCCGACACTCGACGTTGGTTGTGAGGCGGCGTCTTCCGTGATAGTCTACAGATGGTCTGCAAGGAACACCAAATGGGGGTTAGGACATGACGGTCGCGAAAAAGGAGCTTCACCGTCTCGTGGATTCCTTACCTGCCCATGAGACCCTAGCGGCCAAAAGGTTCATCGAATTCCTCCTGGCGCGGAACCGTGCTCTGAGTATTGACCGTGCTGAGCTGTCCTACACCGCCGAAGAGGCCTCAACCCTTCTGGGGCTTAGCACCAGGAAACTGCGTCGTCTGATCAGGGAGAGTGTAATCCCCGCTAACAAGGAGCGGGGTCGCTGGCTGATCAAAGCAGATACCCTCCGCGAGCTCCGGAATGCCGAGGCCAGGGAGTTCCTTTCCCACCCGTTGGCGAAAGAAGACCTCACCGAGGAGGAAAAGGCCGCCTCTCAGGAAGGCTGGCAGGAGCACCTGGCTGGAAAGACGACTCCCCTGAGCGAGTTGCTGAAGGAATACCAGCATGAGCCCAGAAAGAGCTAGCAGCTGGCGAGTGGAAGTAAGCAGCCGTGTTAGGCGGCTGATAGAACGGCTAGGCCGATGAGCGGCTTCGTGTTCTTCAGGCTCTGGACAAGCTCACAGATGGCCCATGGCAACCGCATGCTTCCAAATTGCGTGGGAGACCGGAATGGAGGCTGCGGATCGGTGATCTCCGGGCGCTATTCATTGCTGATGCCGAAGAGCGCTCACTTACCATCGTGGGGCTTGGATCTCGCGGCGACGTATACAAGGACGACTAACCGCTCCACTTCTGGACGAGGGAGTCCTGTCCGCATTCGGCGATTCACGTCCTAACCGACGTAGCGAGCGGTGTATGCGGCTACTATCCTCGCGCCTTCTACCAGATCCCTTATGGGAATGTGTTCCTTGTTTGTGTGGATGATTGACATATCACCCGGACCGGTCATGGTGGCCGTCAGCCCTTTCCTTAGCGACCAGTATGAGTTGCCGGCCGACAGCGATCCGCCGAGTCTCGCCTCGCGACCGGTCACGTCCCTGATCACTTCCATCAAGAGTCTGATTGGGGGCGCATTTGGGTCTGCCTCAACCGGGTCTCTACTCTCGAACACACTGAACTCAGATACCTTGAACTCCGGGTCCTCACTCTCAAGTTCCTCGATAACCTGGCGGAAGCGTTGGACGGCTTGGTCGGCAGAGTACGGCCCGACAAACCGGTAGTCGAACGTCGCCGTGCAGGTATCCGGCACGACGTTGGTCTTCTCCCCGCCCTGGATGGTGCCGACGTTCAGTGTATCAGCGGGCATCAGGGCATGTGTGTACCTCTTCATAGCCATAAGCCGCTTGACCAATTCCATCATTTTCAGGATCGCGTTGACCCCCTTCTCGGGAGTCCCGCCGTGAGCCGACTTCCCTTCCACGGTGACTTTGACCCACACCCTGCCCTTGAACGCGACATTCACGTCCCAACTGCTGGGCTCGAGGAGAAAGTGAAAGTCAGGCAGAGGCCAGCCCGCTTTCTGCAATCCATGCTCAATGACATACTTGAGCCCGAACTGCCCCGCCGTCTCGTCGTCATTGGTGGCGGAAAGAAGCAGGTTTCCTCGCGCAACGAAACCGGCTTTCTTTAGAGCCCTGGTGACGCAGATCATGATGGCGAGAGAGTGCTTCATGTCAGCCGTCCCGCGTCCCCAAATAGCTCCTTCGCGAACGGTTGCCGCCCACGGATCCACGTCCCAACCCTCGCCCGCGGGGACAACGTCCATGTGCGCGTCAAGAAGAAGCGTCGGGCCGTTCGGGTCCGTGCCGCGCCAGAGGCCCACCACATTGGGCTTGCCCTGGGCTCCCTCCATGACCTTGACTTCCAAGCCCACGTCTTCCATGAGCCGCTTCATCTCGGGCGCAATCACTGAATAGTCAGCCGGTGGGTTGGGAGTTGCTATCCGCACCAGTTTCTGTGTGAGGGCAACAAGCTCTTCTTCGTCAATCAGGCTTTGTACCTTCTCCTCCATGGATCTACCCACTTGCCAACCTCCTCGTTTGTCTCATGACGCACCTCCGTTATCAGGCAGATACGCACAAATGTAAAGAGCTCGCTTTGACCCTGCATGGACACACGAGGATTACGGGGATCTCTCTTGAATGTAGGAGTGTACTCCGCGCCAGCTGCTATGCCTCAATAGATGCCGCCATCGCGAATGACTTTGAAGTCACCTGCGGAGGACGGGCAGGCGCACCACTCTCACAAGAGGTAGGCCGCCCGCATCTGAGGGAGGGTTTCCCATGAGAATTGTGGAATGGCAAGGCGGAAACACGGACATTCTGAACGACCTCTGTCTCCTTCCGAGTGATCCCGACGCGATGCGGCGCGTGATGTGCCCTCATGTCGACCAACGGATGGCTTGGCTTCAGCGGATGGCACCCTCGGGCCTTTGGGTAGCGGTTGCCACCCTCTCGGACGGCCAAAAAGTGGGCCTCATCGAATGCGTCCCCATAGAGCTTGCTGCCGAACCCGTCGAAGGCGGCGGGGGCATGTTCATAGACTGCCTGTGGGTGCTCCGGCAGTTCTCTGGACGAGGCGTGGGTTCGGCCCTTCTCGAGTACGCATTGGACAAGGCGAAACCGGACTGCAGCGTATCGGTCTTGGCATATGAGGGCGACAGGTGGTTTGGATACTTCTCATACATGCCGGCGCGGTTCTTCCGCCGATTTGGTTTTGCCGAGGTTGACCGTGACGGAAGCCGGGTCTTGCTGCACCGAGGGCCGGGTGGCGAGCCGATTCCCAGACTGATGACTCCCAGGTCAAGGACACCGGAACCGTCCCAGACCGGTCTCCCTGTGGTGGAGGTACTCACGAGTAGCCAGTGTCCCTGGGCGGGATGGATGTCTCACGGAGTCGTCCAAGGTTTGAGACGCCTGCCCGTCGAGGTCAGAGTGGTGTCAACAGACGATCCCGACGTAGTCCGGGAGTACGGCCTTACTCGCGGCGTCTGCGTAAACGGATATCCCCTGGTGCGCCGGATGGCTTCCGGTCGCGAAGTTGTGAGGAAAGTGATAGATTATCTCCGGGACCGAGCTGCTAAACCCTAACCCTACGGCGAAACTTGCTCAAGGAGGCGATGGGATGGTGAAAGACACTCATACCAACATTGTGGTTCCTCGTGAGCCCGTCTCCGATCTTCACAAGTACTTCGCCGAGAGAAGGCAGAAGGCCGAGAAGGAGTTAGCAAAGCTTACCAAGGAGGAACTAGCGGCTCTCATTTTGCCCTATCGCGGCAACGGCGTTCTCAGGGGGTAACTCTCCACGGTCCAGATGACCTTGGGAGCGGGGGCGTGCCGTTTTGCAGCAGAGCCCCTTCACAGAAATGCCCTTTAAGCACTGGTGCTCATCCGAGGGACTCTCTCCTTCCACAACAACCACTGGTGGCGCAAGACTTCGAGTCTCGCATATCTCATCGAGACGCGAGATCTCACGAAAACCGATGCCCACATTAGTTGCTGTCCCCCTCAGGAGATCCTTGAGCGGTGGGCTGGCTGTACAGGAAAACAGAACCCGACGAGAATCGTACATGAAGCATGCCTCCCGACCCCCACAACGCACGGAGTGCCATGCCCTGACCTGCGCTCGAACGGGATCCGGTCGCCAGTCGCCCATCTGCAGATCCTTCTACCCAATCATTTTGGGACAAGGTCCTCCGTTCCTGCCGTACAGGCGAAGCTCCTCGGCGAAACGCACCTGCGGTACGGCCTTGAAAAGCAATACCACTGATGAGTTACGGAATGAGACCGAAACGTGACTCGGATGAGACCGAAATGTGAATTCAGAACGCGGCCTATCTACCACTGAGGACCATGGCCTGACTATGATCACGCATGTAGTGCGAAGGTCAGCAGAAGGAGGTGGTCTTTCGACCGGCTGGCCTGGGAGATCAGTGGCGATTGGAAGAGTGTGAATGGCCCAAAGATCTCCGAGAAAAGTGAGTTTGACCGTATATGGGGCCTTATGCAAAAACCGGGGCTAAGGAAAGGAGCCGAAGAAGTGGCTGTAGCGAGTCTACGGCAGTAACAGCACCGTGATACGCTGCGGGAACCTCAGCTTTTCAGGAGGCAGCCTCCTGAGAACCGTGGAGCCTGCATCAATCACGATATCGTCCACCTCAAAAGATGCGTACTCGATCGTCGTTGACTTCGAGTACATGGATGAGCAAGGTGGTATCTTCTACGACACGGCCTATTGCGGACCTATCTACATTCGTGGTTACTAGGTAAGATGCGCTCGGGCGGGCCTGAAATGGCCCGCCCAGAGGAGGTAACACGGGATCCCACGGCGAACGTGACGGTTGCGCCGCCTAATAATCGCTTCACGGTAGTATGGAGGTGATGTCTTGACCTCCCTGACTGGAAAGCGGTCCTGCGTGACTGCCATCATTGCACTCTCTATTGTCATCACGGTCTTGTGCTCTGCCTGTCACACTCCAGCTCCAGGCACGGTCGTGGACAAGAATCTCGTTTTGGCCGAGTCGTTTCTTATCGAGGGTTCCTCGGATCCGTACTTCGTGGCCTTCACTCTAGGCCAAGATCTCTGGATTGTCGGCGAGGATCAGCTGATTCGTCGCTATCCTGACGGAAGGCGAGACCTCTTGCAGG
>CAZYFG010000022.1:0-4829 GCA_964646835.1 uncultured Eubacteriales bacterium
ATTTGATGGATGGACCGGGCTTATGAGGACGCACTCTCTCCCCCGATAGGATCTCCAGGACCAGGATGTCTCCGGGGGAGTCGCGGGGCGTGTCCAGCACCAGGTCGAACTCCGTCCCCCGAAACCGGTTTCTGTTCACTGAAACGATGATCTCTTCGAGAGGGCGCGTTGTCCCCGCGTTTGTCTTCTCGTCTTCCCCGGGCAGGGAACGGCTCCGGAACCCCAGCACATCGTCTCCGCTGCAGAAGGGCCGGAACTCACCTTCTTTGAGGACAGCGTATTCGTTCCGGAGCCAGATCATCTTCTTGTGCCATTCGAGGGTCTCGCGATCTTCGCGTCCCCAGGGATAGGTTCCGCGGTTGTACGGGTCGGAATAACCCTCCATCCCCGCTTCGTCTCCGTAATAGACGCACGGGACGCCAGGCAGAGTCATCTTCAGTAGGACCATCAGTTTGAGCCTCCGGACGGCCTTTTCCCTAGCCGGCGGCGACAGCTTGTAGTCCTCCCTTTCGCGGGGCGAGAGGCTGCCTTCGGCTGGGGCGTCTCCAAGCAAGGTGAGCGCCCTTATCCTGTCGTGGCTCCCTATGAGGTTCATCGCCGCCCTGAAGTTCTCTGGGGGGTAGTTTTCGTAAAGGCTCATGAGCCGAGCGACGGCTGTCGGGGCGCTTTCCCGCCCCAGCATGAACTTGAGAAGGATGTCCCTGAGCGGGTAGTTCATCACCGAGTCGAGTTCGTCTCCCAGGAAGTACTCCCTCCGCTCTCCGTAACTCACCTTGTTGCTGGCGTCGTCCCAAACTTCTCCTATGAGCACGGCTTCCGGGTCGGTCTCCTTCACCGCTTTTCTCAGGCGCCGGATGAACTCGTCGGGCAGTTCGTCCGCCACGTCCAATCGCCAGCCCCGGGCTCCTTGTCGGAGCCAGAACCTGGCTACGCCGTTCTTTTCGCCCAGCATGAACTCTTGATAGGACGGTTCCAGCTCGTTCACGTTGGGGAGGTCTTCCTCGCCCCACCAACACTCGTACGGACCCCCGGGATAGTCCAGCCTGTACCAGGGGTAGTACGGAGATATTTCAGCCTGGAACGCGCCCAACTCGGGATAGTGGCCGTACTTGTTGAAATAGCGGCTGTCCGCGCCGGTATGGCTGAAGACGCCGTCGAGGATGACCGAGATGCCCCTTTTCCGGGCCAGAGCGGTCAAGCGGACAAAGGTCTCAAGGTCTCCGTACATGGGATCGATCTTGAGGTAGTCGCCGGTGTCGTACTTGTGATTGCTTGCCGACTCAAATATGGGATTCAGGTAGATCGCGCTCACGCCAAGCTCCTCAAGATACGGGAGCTTCGCGATGACTCCGGCGAGGTTGCCGCCAAAGAAGTCCCAGCGTGCCACCTTTCCCTTCTCGTCCCTGACGTAGAGCGGAGTGTCATCCCAGTGCGCGTGGAGTAGGGCTCTCTTCTTGGGATTCAGGACCTTTCCATCGGGGTTCCCGTTGAAAAACCGGTCCACGTAGATTTGGTACGCGGTGCCGCGCTTCCACCAGAGGGGGACTACCGACGGTTTGTAGACGGTTATCTGGTAAGGGAGGCATTTGGCCGCGGAATAGAGCCCGGGAGCGGACCGCCCCTGGATGTCGAGTATGTCCTCCCGCTCCGACAAGGCGCAGAGGACTCCGGCGCCGCCTAAGCCTGCAGAGTCCTGGTGGTAGTAATAGACCGTGTCACCGGCTCTCAACCTGAAGTAGTACCAGACGAGGCCCGGTTCTGCCGGGAGAGTAAAGGTCGTCTCGAAGACCGTGCTCCGGTCCTCATGATGGACCGCTTTCATGGGATGGACCGAGATAGCCCCAGACCGTTCCAGGCGGACACACAGGAGGCATTCGGGGACCGGCTCATGGTCGCTGACCATTAGCCGGAGGGTCACCGCTTCCCCGCAAGGACGGGCCCCGAACGGGTCGCGATATCGCCTATCGTGTGAGTCGTGTTCCGCGCGCATGGAGCTAGGGTTTGTCGGGATTGGCTTGGTCAATCAGGGCGTTGATGACCGTGAAGGTGATGAGCTGCATGCGAGCCAATACGTCTTGCGGTTATTGAAGCTGTTCGCCAGGCACGAGGCGCGGCAACGGGAGCTCTAGGACCCCGCCCCCGAGTTTCTTCTACGGGGCTCGTTCGTGGATCTTGCGGAAAGGTAGACCCGGTTTCCGTGTCGAAAACTGGGTTTGGCGATCGTATGGCCCTATCAAGATGTTGGACCTTGATCCTGAACCACAGACCGGAGGGGTTGCAATGAACCAGGACCTGGAGCGCTTGGCCGATGAATTGGGACCTCGTGTGGCTACCGAACTTGTCTCGGCTGCCCGAGAAGGGGTCCTGGAAGCCCAGTTCCGCAGAGCGGCAGAGAGGGTATTCGAGGAAGTCGCTTCCAGGGCACACCTTACGGTAACCCCGCAAATGGAGTATCAGGTTGCGCGCGGACAAGTAGATGCTGTCTACAATCGCTTGATTATCGAGTTCAAGAAGCCAGGGGCAATACGGCCCCGATCCGCACATGCAAATAAAGCCATCGCAGAGCAGACAACGGAGTCCGCGTAAATGGCCTAGTAATAAAGCCATCGTAGAGCAGGTCAAGCGTTACGTTACAGAGGTCGCGTCTCGCGAACGCCGCGAGGCGCAGAGATTTGCGGGAGTTGCGCTTGACGGGAGGCACTTCCTGTTCGTGCGCCGAGTTGGCGAAGGCTGGCTCGTGGAAGATCCGGTCCCAGTAAATGCCGGGTCGACCAGTCGCTTTCTTCGCCTTCTCTTCGCCCTTTCAACAGGGAAGGCACTAATCGTTGACAACCTCATAGAGGCCTTTGGTCCCAGCACGTATCACGCCAGGAGGGCCGTGAGAGCCCTATACGATGCTCTCACAACAAACAGGCATCCCCTTGTTGGGAAGCTTTTCGAGCAGTGGCAGACGTTCTATAGCGAGGCAACTGACTATGCCGAGTGGGCATCTCGGCTGGAGGGGAAGAGAGAGTTCAGCAGTTTTGTGACCGGGATGGGGCTGGATCGTGAGAAAGCGAGCCCGACTCCGGTCTTCTATGTGATACATACCTATTACGCGCTGCTCATCAAGCTCATAGCCTCGATGGCCGCAGCCCAGTTTGCAAGCGGGACCACGGAGAGCTTCTCCCGGTTAGCTTCAAAGACTGGTGCTGAACTGCTTGAGCAGTTGCATCACCTGGAGGAAGGCGGTGTTTTCGTTCAGTATGGAATACGCAATTTCCTGGAAGGCGATTTCTTTCGATGGTACCTGCATACTTGGGAGCCAGGAGTAGAACAGGCTATCAGGTCTATGATCCAGCGCCTCGCCGAGTTCGATCCAGAGGCACTCGAGTTGGCCCCGGAACACGCTCGCGACCTTCTGAAGAAGCTCTACCACGGGCTATTGCCGCGGGAGATCCGACATGATCTTGGCGAATACTACACCCCCGACTGGCTGGCTGAGAGAGTCATTCGGCATACGCTAGGACAAACGGATTTGGGTAAGGCGGATCGCCGAGTGCTGGATCCTGCGTGTGGTTCCGGGACATTCCTGGTTCTGCTGATCAAGCACATTCGCGACCGTCAAGAACGCAACAAGAGGGAGCCATCAGAGACCTTGGGTCTCATCCTGAAGAACATAATTGGCTTTGATCTGAACCCTCTTGCAGTTATTGCGGCTCGAACGAACTACCTTCTAGCCCTTGGGGACCTCCTAAAGCATCGCACAGGCGATATCGCAATCCCAGTCTACCAAGCGGATTCGGTCTTGACTCCGTCACGAGGAATTGGCCTTGAAAGGCAAGTTTTCGTGTTGAAAACCGCCGTCGGAGTTTTCCGTGTGCCAGCGGTGTTTGCCGACAGGCAGAAGCTCGATGCCTTGACTCTCATTCTAGGCGATTACGTCAAGTCCGGCGCGGGAGCAGAGGCGTTTGTCGCAAAGGCTGCTGCTGCTGGCGAGCTGGATTTGCAGGATGTTGATAGCGTCGGGGATATTCTTAGAACCCTCTATCTCGATCTCCGGCGGCTGCATGAAGAAGGCATGGACGGAGTCTGGGCGGGTATCATCAGAAATGCGTTTGCACCCTTATTCGTCGAGCCCTGTCACTATGTTGTAGGGAACCCGCCATGGATAAACTGGGAACACCTACCGGATGACTACCGTCGTGACACGATGCCTCTGTGGGAGCACTACGGCCTCTTTCCTCACTCCGGAATGGATACAATACTGGGAAAGGGCAAGAAAGACATATCGCTTCTCATGACCTACGTGTGCCTGGAGAAGTACCTTCGGCCAGGTGGGAGTCTAGGCTTTGTGCTTAGCCAGAGCGTTTTCAAGACATCGGGTTCCAGTCAGGGCTTTCGGAGATTCTGCCTACCGGACGGTACGCCGTTCGCTCCAGTTCTGGTGGAAGACCTGGTTGACCTGAAGCCGTTTGAGGGAGCGACGAACCGACCGGTATGGGCGCTCTTTCTCAAAGGAAGGCGCACCGCTTACCCGGTCCCCTACTCTCGCCTCAGGAAGGCCAAACCCGGTCGGGAAGGCAGTTTTGGATTTGACACGCCCTATGAAGAAGTTATCGAGCACAGGACTACGTACACCAAGTGGTACGCCAAGCCCATCAACGCTGCCGACGTCACAAGCTCATGGCTCACTGCTAGCGAGTGGGCGCTCAAGGCGCTAGGCAAAGTGTGCGGCGAGTCTCACTACACGGCCCATGAAGGCAGCAACACCGGTGGTGCCAATGCGATACTCTGGCTTGAGGTGGCTGGACAGAGGCCAGGAGGTCTTGCGATGGTATCAAATGTGA
>CAZYFG010000022.1:4880-9585 GCA_964646835.1 uncultured Eubacteriales bacterium
CGCAGAAAGGTGTCCCAAGTCCATTCCGCCATCGAAACCGACCTCATATATCCGCTGCTCCGTGGAAGGGATGTTCAGCGATGGAGAGCGAGTCCGTCAGCCAGCATCCTCATGGTGCAAGACCCTGCAAGGCGTCGCGGCATCGATCAAGAAACGATGGTGATCCGTTACCCGCGCACGTTCTCGTATCTGTCACGATTCGAGGTACCTCTTCGCCAGCGGGCGGCCTATCGCAGGTACTATCGGGACTCGGATCCTTTTTGGACCATGTTCAATGTGAGTGACTTCACCTTTGCAGAGGCCAAGGTTGTGTGGCGTGAAGTAGGCAATGAAGTCGACGCCGCTGTGATTGGGACAGCCGACTGCTGCGGCGTCGCCAAGCCGATCATCCCTGACCATACCTGTATTCTGGTGGCCTGTGAGGAAGACGAAGCTCATTACTTGTGTGCTGTTCTCAACTCTTCACCGGCCAGACTGGCAATAAGAAACTACGTTGTTCTTCATCCGGATCCGCACGTGCTCGACCATATAGGGATCCCACAGTATTCGCCCAAGAATGAGTATCACAGGTCTCTGGCCCGGCTATCGCGTCAAGCTCACAGTGCCGCCCGGCGAGAGGATCAATCAGAACTCACAAGAATCGAGGGCGACATCGACGCCATTGTCGGAGAGTTGTGGGGATTGTCTGCCCGAGAGATGGATGAGATCAAGACATCGCTTCGGGAGGTTTGATTGATGCCAAACCCGTTTGCGACCCTTAGGCCGGCGCTAGAACTACTAGCGCAAGAGGGGCGGATTTTGCCTGCTACTGGACAGGCAATGGAAGACCTAGTTCGGCCTGACCATGAAGAGGTGGTAGATCGTCTCAGGGCCGGCGAAGACTACTATGACGTGATCTTGGAGAGTCCGAATACACGGCCATATGTATCCCTGACGTCTCTACACAGAAAAGAAAGACACCTGCTACGGTATTTCCTGGACGGTTCGGCCCGCACTTACTTCATAGGTGACGTGGTTGAAGGGAGCCGCCGAAGCCCGGTACATATCGCTCAGATTGGTGCCGCCGCCGTCCATCGCTTGGATAACGGCAATGTTAGGGCTGCCCACGTTGAGCACAGGATCTTGCTGATGCTAGACAAGAACGCTGTGTCATTCGGAGACAAATTGCAGGCCCTGGTTGCGGACTTGGGCGACCCGTTCGGGTTCCTTGATACGATGAGTGAAGACGGAGAAAGCGAGAGGACGGCTCCCGGCAAAGAACCTCGCTCAAGGGCTGCCCACAAGGCGCATCATGAGATGACCAAACTGGAGGATAAGATAGGACGGAACCTTGCGAGAGGACACGACGATTGGCTCGTGCTCGATGGCAGCCTGAGTAAGGATTTATACGCGTGGAAATCGATCGACCGGTTCTTTGGTGTAACCAAGTCATTTAGCCGAGAGCCACGATTTAGGCTTCCGGGGAATCGAGGAAGCAGGAGTATTAGTATATATGAACTCCTGGCTGATCTTCCGGCCGCTGCGCGGACATGCGTGTTTTCCGCTCGCGCTGGCGCCGTAGGCGTCTGGTATGTCAGACTCCGAGAACAAAAGCACTTGGACTATCCACTCATGGGTGTCGTTAAGGTCGAGTATCCCAACCATTCTACCGAAGCACTTCCGACCGATATCGTCGATGAGATCTCGAGCGCGCTAGTCGCAGAGCGGCAGTCGACCCCCCATGGCAAGGATACTCGCTGGCACGCTCACTTGTATTCGATCTATTTGGCTGAGCAGACCGTCAAGAACGGTTTTCTCTCTCCAGAGGTTCTGAAGGCCGGACTTCGGTGGCCCCGTTTGGCGCCCCAAGCCCAGTAGGCTTTCGGGAGCGGCAGTTGACAAAGAAGGAGTGAAGTTATGATGTCAGACGGAAGCAGGGGGCTCGTTCCAGAACGTCGAGAGCCAAACGATAGTGAGGAGAACACTACTCGTCATGGCCAAAAGCCTATCGGTAAGGCATCGGCCACTGAACGCGAACCCAATTCATCAGAGAGGTTTTGCCTTTGGTTGGCTCCCGATGAAATCCTGAACCCATTTGATATTGTGGCTGCCGATCAGATGGTTGGGACTACCACCTATGGTCTGGTAACGAACATTAGGCAGATCACCGATGCACCGTCCCATCTGTCAAACTTCATTTCAAGCGACTTCGGTAATACGGAATCGGAATCGCAGACTCCTCGGCAGGGGGTGAACGTGGCTGACGTAAGCGTCCTGGCAAACCACGACCCGTCTGTGCCCAAACGCTTCGCCAGCGGTCTGTACATGCCGGTCCAGAACGAGTCCGTAGTGAGGTACGCAGACGAGCAGGGAATTCATGTGGCTCTTGGCATTGACAAGATGCTCGAATACGAGAGCGAACACGGGCAGAAGATAACCATTCCTGCGGGTCTGATCCGCATGTCTAACGGCACAACAGCCACTGTGTACCTCGACAGGAGATATGTTCTGGGTCCAGAGGGTGCTCACGTTAACATTGCGGGTATTTCCGGCCTAGCAACAAAGACCTCATATGCTATGTTTCTGATCCAGTCGATACTTCAAACGGCAGGCTCTCAAGGTATCGCGGTTATTCTGCTTAACGTCAAACAGAATGACCTCCTTGTTGTGGACAGGCCACGAAAGGACATAAGGCCCGAAGAGTATCAAGTATGGGAACGTCTAGGACTTGAGCCGAAGCCGTTTACGAACGTACGCTACCTCCTCCCGTGGGGTAAGAAGACGCCCAGCACCGGACTTCCCAATTGCTTTGGGGAGCCTCCCGAGCAGTTTCAGATCTACGCATACTCGCTGGAGGATGTGATTGGCGAACGTGGCTCGCCAGGTCCCGGATTGGACCTTTTGATCAAGGTTCCGGATCCGTGGGACACGTTGGGCGCCCTGATTGGCGAGGTTCAACAAGGCATCATGAACCGCGAGCCCTTGTGGAAAGACGTGCGCACGTGGACGGAGTTACTGAATGGACCTCCACTAATGAACGCCGGTGTTCCGCAGAAAGTCGGCCAGGTGCAGCCCGCCTCGGTTGGGCGTTTCGTAAGGATCCTTCGGCGAGTTGTGGTCAACCGACAATCCGGTCTGTTTGTCGGCCAACGTCCGAACCGAGCGGCTAATCTGGGAGACGAAATCCGTCAGATTCAGGGAGGACAAACCCTTGTCGTGGACATCGCGAACCTGACGGAAGAAGAGAGATCCCTCGTTTTTGGTCACATCATCCGCGAGGTTCACGGTATGTACGCCGAAGCTACAGTAGATGAGCGAAAAGACTTGCCGGACAAGGTTATTGTGTTCGTCGACGAACTGAACAAATATGCGCCGGCTCGCAAGGGCGAAGGAGAGACATCCGTTCTCGACTATGTGCTTGACATCGCGGCCCGTGGTAGAACTCTCGGTGTCATTTTGATCTCGGCCGAGCAGTTCATGAGCGAAGTGCATCCACAGGTTGTCGGTAACTGCGGAACTAAGGTGATCGGCAGAAGTGACTCGGCTGAGCTAGCTGACCCGGCTTACAGGTTCATATCTCAAGACGTCAAAGCCAATCTGACTCGACTCGACAAGGGCGAGCTCCTTCTCACGCATCCCATCTACCGGCAGCCAGTGAAAGTCTCTTTTCCCATGCCTGCCTACCAAGCGATTGGGCATACCCTACATCGAAAGGACTAATACGTAGGTGGATGACTTCATCATTGAGGACAAGACAATCTGGCGCTCTTGGGCGACGCCCAGGACGCTGAAAGCGACTCCGATTCATAGGTGGCTTGTGTTCCCGCACAGTTACTCCGCGTCCTTAGTTCATCAGATGATTGACGAATGGGGACTTGGACCTGGCACTAAGCTGTTGGATCCTTTTGTGGGGGCAGGGACCACAGTATTAGGCGCAAAGGAAATGGGAATCCCGGCAACGGGTTATGACCTTATGCCGCTATCGGTGATGGCAGCTAGAGTGAAGCTGACTGATTACGATCCAATACGGTTGAAACGAAGTCGCGAAGCACTGAGTCGTCTTGTATGCGACCTGAGTGACGGTGCAGGGTTTTCAAGAGACTATCCTGATCTTGTTCGAAAAGCGTTGCCGCCCAACGTGCTGACAAGACTGGACAGGTGGTCCCGTGCAATCAACCAAATTGAAGGTATGCGGGAGAGATTGTTCTGTCAGCTGGCCCTACTTGCTATCATTCCTGAGTTCAGTCATGCAGTCGCCACTGGCGGATGGCTCAAGATGGTTCAACCCAAGAAGGGCATCGAAAGCCTAGACCGTTGCTTCTTGGACCGCATCGATCTTATGATCGGAGACGTCGAAACCACGCCCATTTGCCACGGCTCTGAGTGGACAGTAGATCATGCTGACGCAAGGGCATTGCCGGATGAGTCGTGTACCTATTCAGCTGTTCTGACTTCTCCCCCATACCCCAATAGACATGACTATACTAGGGTTTTTGGGGTTGAGCTCATGTTCGGCTTCTTGGACTGGGAGGGCGTCCGAAACGTGCGTTACCAGAGCATCGAATCACACCCAGAATCGCGTCCCCAGCGGCCTGATAGCGCCGAGTACGTCGAGCCACCCGAGTTGACTAGGGCACTCGAGAGTCTCTCCGGCTCGGGAGATCCAAGGATTCCACGGATGCTGCGTGGTTACTTCGTCGACATGTACTTGTGCTTGAAGGAGATG
>CAZYFG010000022.1:9595-18447 GCA_964646835.1 uncultured Eubacteriales bacterium
CCGGAGCGCGCATTGGCTTGGTCCTTGGGAATGCCCAGTACAAGGGAATTGAGATAAAGGTCGATGAACTGGTTGCTGAGATTGGAGAGCAAGTTGGCCTTAGGTGCAACCGAGTTTTGGCCATTCGATATAGAGGTAATAGTGCTCAGCAAATGGCCAGATTTGGACGGACTCCGTCTCGAGAGAGCATTGTGGAGTTTTGGAAGGAGTGACGACCTGCCCTCGCCCTATCATCACGATTCGGCGTTCCGTTTCAACCTGTGGTCACTCGGGGACTTGACACCTGTCGACTCCTTCTCTTCTACTAGCCCCGCTGCCTTATCGCGATCCGGATGTCTCGCAGGATATCCGATGCAGACAAGGAATACCATTATGTCTCATTTCAGCAGCTTTTGAGAGACCGCTCAAAGGCGGTCCCTTCCAATGAACGAGGAAGCGAGCAGAAAGGAGAAATGTACCGTGCCTATCGATGGTGCAATAGCGATGGAGATCCTCAAGCAGCTTTCCTTCCCCAGGCTGGGCGGTTCTCAAGGTGAGAAGAAGGCGGCGGAGATGATCGCGGCCGAGCTCCGCGGGATGGGACTCAACCCCAGGATCGAGGAGTTCGAGATATGGTCTTTCGCGAAACCCGTGGCCAAAGTCCAGGTCTTGGAGCCCTACACTGCCGAGATCGAGGCTTCCGCGTTGGGGCTAAGCGGCTGCACGCCCCCGGAAGGGATAGAAGCCCCCCTGAAGTACATAGAGACCGGTACCGTTGAGTTCATAAACGACGTCGAGGGCTGCATCACCTTGGCCACCGGCAACGGCGGCTCTAAGGGTTACGAGCGCAGCAAGAAGAAGGGTGTCTTGGGACGGATCCTCATCGGCCGCCAGGGCGCCGGGCTTTTCAACCTCGCGGTCAACTCCTTCCAGTTCGAACGCTTCGGCAAACTGCCCAGCGCGTGGATACGATACGAAGACGGCCTTGACCTTATCCGAAAAGGCGCGACCAAGGTACGGCTGACCGTCTCTCAAGACGAGTTCAAGACCATGTCCCGGAACGTCGTTGTGGACATACCGGGGACTTCCGAGCCCGACGAGGTGATTCTGGTCGGCGCGCACTTCGACAGCGTGTATGACATAGACGGAGCCCACGACAACGCCGCCGGGTCGGTGACCATCCTCGAGATGGCCCGCTACTTCCAAGCGAATCCGGCCAAGCGTTCCCTCCGCTTCGTCTGGTTCGGCACCGAGGAACTGGGCCTAAAGGGCAGCTGGGCCTACATCGACAAGTATGCCGACGAACTCAAGAAGCACATCTTCATGGTCAACGTGGACGTGGCCGGCAGCATCATAGGGACCAACAACGCTTCCGTGATGGCATCGGACAAGGTGCTCAACTACCTGGACGTCATGGGGAAGGAATACGGGATCGGCTTGAATGCCCGGACCTCGATCTACAGCGGCGACTGCATCCCCTTGGGACATAAAGGCGTGCCGTCGGTGACCTTTGCCCGCGGAGGAGGCGGCCCAATCCACACCAAGGCCGACACGGTCCACGACATCGACGCGAAGCACCTGGCCATGCTGGGCGACTTCGTCCTCGACTTCACCGTGAGGATGGCCAATGCGGTCTCCTTCCCGTTCCCCAGGGACATTCCTGAGAAGATCAAGAAAGACACGAAGGAGTACATTGAAAACGCAGGCAAGAACCTGGCCCCCGCCGCGGAGGGATAACAGTTGGACTGGCGACGTGCTTCCTTAGAGCGGAAATTGGGGCTGGCAAGGCTGACTGCACGAGGTGGCGCTCTATCGCTCCTCATTGTGGCACTCGTGTTCTCCGGGTTAAGCCTGGCCGGCGGCTCCGGCTGCATGATCGGAGCCCGGCCTCCCCGCGCTTTGGGAGCTTACGAATCCATAGCATACTACCAGGACGGCTTTCCACTGCCGTCGTCAGAGAAGCCTGATTACCGTCGCGACGTGAAGAGGATATCCGCCACAAACGAGCACACTCAGCTCACGGACTATCCCAAAGGGTACGCCATCACCGTGCCGGCAGGCATGGAGTTCGACTTCACGTGCAGCCCCGATTTCACGAGGATCTACGGCGAAGACCTTGAGATCCGGATATCCCGGGACTCATCTCCGTACCTGGACGTCACCGGGTGGCTGAACTCCCTTCCCAACGAGTTCATACTCGACGAGGGGTACCGTAAGGCCAACGACATAACCGTCAACGAAGACGGATGGACGGAGGTCGGCGGGCACAACGCCAGGATATACAGCCTGACCAGGACCCCGAGGCCTGAAAGCAAGGTCCTGCACAACTCGTACACCTATGCCTACATAAAGACCGTCAGGGACATCTTGGACTCCCTCGTCCTCTTCAACCCCGAGGGCGTCGCGGTATACAGTCTCGACTTGGAACCGGTGATTCCCGGTTGGAGCGACGAGACTCGGGCTGTCTACGAGAGCATAAGGAGCAGAGACAGCCTCATGTGGGGATTCTTCACGCCCAACCCATTCAGTCCGGAAGGCTGGGCCAAGGTAAAGGAAGTTGAGGCGAAACTGGAGTTCGAGTTCCCGGTGATTATGTGGTATCGCTACCTGGGACACGAGTTCCCCGTTCAAGAGCTCCTGCAGGAGGCGGGCAGGCTCGTCGAGCTGACCCTTCAGGTCGCGGACGACATGTACGGCAGGAACCCCTGCTTTGAGATCCTGGACGGAAGGCTGGAAGAAGACATCCGGATGTTTGCCCGGGGCGCAAAGGAGTTCGGCAAGCCGTTCCTCATGCGGTTGAACAACGAGATGAACTCGACTTGGGTCAGTTACTCCGGCCACTTGTGCCTGAACGATCCGGACATCTTCAAGGCGGTCTGGAGAAGGATCTACGATATCTTCCGGGAGGAAGGCGTCGACAATGCCATCTGGATCTGGAATCCCCACGACCAGAGTTTTCCGCCGTGCCTCTGGAATTCCCATGTCGCGTACTACCCGGGCAACGAGTACGTGCAGATGGTTGGGCTCACCGTGTATAACAGCGGGACCTACTTCCGCGATGTGACGGGCGAAAGGTGGAGGTCGTTCACAGAGATCTACGACAGGCTCTGGGAGATGTACAAGGACCTCTACGCCGAGTTCCCCTGGATAATCACGGAGTTTGCCAGTAGTTCAGTAGGCGGCGACAAGAAGGCCTGGATCGACGAGATGTTCGACAACATCTCCAGGTACACGAACATCAAGATCGCGGTCTGGTGGAGCTATTACGATCCCGACCCCCGTGAGGCGACATACGGCACCCCCGCCCGAAGATACTGGCTGGATGAAAAGCCCGAGTATCTGGAGGCTTTCAAGAAGGGGCTGGAGCGAACCGGGCAGATCCCGTAGGGTGAGGCCTGCCCCCTACATGGGCAGGAGACGGCTCAGGGCTTCCGGCACGTCAACGAGGCTGCCGCGGCAGTCGGGCTTGAGATCCTTTCCCCTGTCGATGAGGAGGTCCTCGACCAGGAAGGTCTTCATCCCGACCTCCTTGGCGACCATGTCTTCCTGCATGTCGTTGCCTATCATCACGCACCTGGACGGATCGAGCCCTAGAGTATCAATTATCTCCCGGTAATACTCAAGGTGGGGTTTTGAGAAGTGCATGTTGTCCAATGTGGTGACCATCTCCCACGGGAGAGAATCAACCTGGCACCACTTCATGCGCTCCCGTGTGGCTATTTCCGGGAAGAGCGGCTGGGTAGCCAAGACTATGCGCCAGCCGTCTTCCACGCACTTCCTTACAACGGCCCGGGCCGAAGGGTTCTCCGGCACGTGAACCCGCAGTTTCGGATAGCGCTCAACGTAGTAGCGTTGAATAACCGGCCATACGTCCTGCCACGGCAAGCCTGAGAGGCGCGTAAACGAAACGGCGAAGGCCTCAAGGTTCTCCATGGAAGGGTCGAGGTTGTTTATGGTTTCGTATGTGGCGCCCAGGAGCGCCTTGTCAAACGCCTCCCTGGACATAAGCCCCGTGAAGCATTCCGCCACGGCATCCATATAGTGCTTCAGGAAGAAGTCGGTCTCGACCGGGAGAAGAGTCCCGTCCAGATCGAATAACGCAGTCCTGGTCAAGATCACACCCCCCTTGGTCTTTTCGGCATAGGGGAAGATGACACCTTCCCGGCGGGCCGGGTCCGTCACGCCTGGCTCCGGGTCCGATAAGGAGCGCCAGAGGCATAAACGGGATCGATTCGCACAGATGAGCGACAAAAGGTAGCAGATCCGCGGCGACATGTAGCCTTCCCGTGCGGTAAGTGGTAGAATCTCGACAACAAGGCTCGTATAGCCTATCCTCAATCCGATTAGGATGATGAGGATACGGGCCAAAGGCTATGACGGGGACGAGTAAGGAGTATTCCGGGCAAAGAGAGCCGGGGGAAGGTGCGAGGCCGGTGCCCAGGCGCTCCCGAATATCACCCCTGAGCCGGCAGCCGAAACGGCCTGAGAGTGATGGTCCGGCGCCCGGTTCGACCGGAGCCAAGATCTCACTCCGCCGAGTAGACCTGCACGCCTTGCCGGCGTTAAGAGGCAGCAAAGTGAGTGCGTCAGGAGTTGCCGCTCCGGTTCAACTGGCGCGCTAAGCTGGGTGGTACCGCGATATGAAGTCGCCCCGTGCAGGGCGATTTTTGTTTGTCAGGATGAAATCGTGTTGCCCCAAGGGTTACCGGTTCGAACCGGCCCGAGGGGGAAACATGGGCCGAGGGAGGACTGAACATGGCACTATTCAAAGAGGTAGACCCAAAGAGGCCGGTCAACGACGTAGAGAGCCGGATCCTCCAATACTGGAAAGAGAATGACATCGCCAACAAGAGCGTTGCCGTGCGGGAAGGCAGCCCGCGATGGATATTCTACGAGGGACCGCCGACGGCCAACGGGAGGCCCGGCATCCACCATTTGATCTCCCGGACGCTCAAGGATATCGCATGCCGCTACAAGACAATGCAGGGCTTTCAGGTCCACCGGAAGGCCGGCTGGGACACGCACGGCCTGCCTGTGGAGATCGAAGTTGAGAAGCACCTGGGGCTTACGTGCAAGCCCGAGATCGAGGCATACGGGATAGAGAAGTTCAACTCCGAGTGCCGCCAGTCGGTTCTCGCCTACGAGAAACTGTGGCGCAAATTCACCGAGCGCACGGCCTACTGGGTGGATCTGGACCATCCCTATATCACCATGGACAACGACTATGTGGAGACGGTCTGGTGGATCCTCAAGCGCTACTTCGACGAGGGCCTCATATACGAAGGCCACAAGATCCTTCCCTATTGCCCGCGGTGCGGCACCCCTCTGGCCTCCCACGAGGTCGCCCAGGGGTATAAGGATGAGACCATCGACTCCATCTACGTCCGGCTGAAAGTGAAAGGACGGCCGGACGAATACCTCATCATCTGGACCACGACGCCGTGGACCCTGCCTTCCAACCTCACGGTGACGGCCAACCCCGACGCCACCTACGTCAGGGCGAGGTTGGGCGACGACGTCTATTACCTGGCGAAAGACCGGGTGGAAGCGGTTCTTGGCAAGGATGCCGAGATCCTTGAGGAGTTCCCGGGCAAGGATTTGGAGTACCTCGAGTACGAGCAGCTCTTCCCCTTCGTGAAAGCCGAAGAACTGGGCGCCAAGGCCTTTTTCGTCACGCTGGCCGACTACGTCATGACCACTGAAGGCACAGGATTGGTCCACACCGCTCCGGCATACGGAGAGGACGACTACAAGACATGCCAGGCCTACGGCATCCCTCTGGTCCACCTCGTCGATGAGCAAGGCAGGTTTGTGCCCGAGGTAACCGACTGGGCGGGCGACTTCGTGAAGGAAGCCGACCCGAAGATCATCCGCCGCCTACGGGAAGAAGGAAAGCTTTGGAAAAAGGAGCGCATGACCCACTCCTACCCCCACTGCTGGCGCTGCGACACGCCGCTCCTTTACTACGCCAGGAAGTCCTGGTACATCGCGACGACAAAGTACAAGGACCAGCTCATCGCCGCCAACAAAGAAGTCCGGTGGTATCCCGAGCACGTGGGCAAGGGCCGCTTCGGCGACTGGCTGGAGAACTTGGTTGACTGGTCGCTCTCCCGCAACAGGTATTGGGGCACCCCTCTCAACATCTGGAAGTGCGACGAATGCGGGGAACTAACATCCATTGGCTCACGCCGGGAGCTGGCCGAGAAAGCGGTGGAGCACGTCGACCCCAAGACCATAGACCTCCACAGGCCATTCGTGGATGGCATCCACCTCAAGTGTTCCTGCGGCGGTCTCATGTCGCGCACTCCCGAGGTCATCGACTGCTGGTTCGATTCGGGTTCCATGCCTTTCGGGCAGTGGCACTACCCATTCGAGCACAAGGACGATTTTCACGAGCTCTTCCCCGCCGACTTCATCTGTGAAGGGCTTGACCAGACGCGGGGATGGTTCTATTCCCTCATGGCAATCTCCACGTTCCTCTTCGGCCGGTCTTCATACAAGTCTGTGCTGGTCAATGACCTGGTGCTGGATAAGGACGGACAGAAGATGTCTAAGTCCAAGGGGAACGTGGTGGACCCGTGGGACATGATCGACAAGTTCGGCGTTGACGCCCTGCGCTGGTACCTGATCGCCGTCTCGCCCCCTTGGGTCCCCACGAGGTTCGATGAGGACGGGGTCCGCGAAGTCGCGTCGAGGTTCTTTGGGACTCTCTTGAACGTGTACGCGTTTTTCACGCTCTATGCCAACATTGACGGCCTGAATCCCAACGAACTCTCGGTCCCGGTCAAGGATCGCCCGGAGATAGACAGGTGGGTGATCTCGCGGATGAACTCCCTGGCGAAGACCGTTCGCCAGGACATGGAATCCTACGAGCTCACGAAAGTCGTGCGCTCGATCTCGGAGTTCGTCGTCGATGAGGTATCCAACTGGTACGTCAGGCGGAACAGGGAGCGGTTCTGGTCCAACGAGTTTGACCTCGACAAGAAGGCCGCGTACGTTACTCTGCACGAAGTGCTTTTGGGCATCGCCAAGATGATGGCGCCTTTTGCGCCGTACGTGGCCGAGGACATCTACCTGAACCTCACTCAAGGCAAGGCCCTGGAGTCAGTCCATTTCGCCCTCTATCCCGAGCCCGATGATGCGCTCATCGACAAGGCCCTGGAGGAGAAGATGGGACTGGCTATCCGCGTGGTGTCCCTTGGTCGCGCGGTCCGAAACAAGGTCCAGATCAAGACCCGCCAGCCCCTTGCCAAAGTCCTGGTCAACGGGAAGACACGGTCTGTCCTCGAACCAATCGAAGATCTGGTCAAGGAAGAACTCAACGTCAAGGCCGTGGAGTACGTGGACGACCTGGGCAAGTACGTGGATTACGAGGTGAAGCCGAACCTGCCGGTGGCAGGGCCCAAGTACGGAAAGCGGCTGCGGGCCATCATGGCCGCCCTGGCCTCCGCTTCGGCATCCGACTTGGCCTCTCAGTTGGAGCGCGAAGGCCGTATCGCGATCGAGATAGAGAGCCTTGATCTCGCCCCGGGAGTCCAGAAGGACGCCTCCGCTGTCCGGAAGGAAGCCCCGGCGCCCGCCGGATCCGAAGGACGAGAAGAGATCATCCTCTCTCCCGAGGACGTGCAGGTCCGGGTCAGCGCGCGTGAGGGCTTTGCCATCGAGACGGAAGGAGACGTCTTCGCGATCCTCGACACAGAGATCACACCGGATCTCGTCTTGGAGGGCATCGCCCGCGAGATCGTCTCCAAGGTTCAAACGACCAGGAAGAACAGCGGGTTCAACGTCACGGACCATATCCGGATGTCCATAGTCAGTGACGCTCTCGTTGCCGAGGCGATTCGAGCCCACAGGGACTACATCACGGGAGACACCCTGTGCGACGAACTGGAGTTCACGGAAGGCAAACCGGATTCTCCCGACGCCTGGGACCTGAACGGCCATCCGGCCCTGGTCACAATCCGGAACCTGGGACAAACAAGGAAAGACCGGTAGGAGAACGAGACTCTCGGCCCATTCTAAGGCATAGGCCCGGTTCACCGTGAGTTGCGCGCCGCAGCACCGGAGAGGCAGGAATTCCTCTCCGGTGTTTCAGTCCAGGGGGGTATCACTACCGTTTGAATTGGTCGAACTTGGGCTTGTGGTCCTTAGGTATGGCGCTGTAATAAGGGTTATTGGCGGTGGCTCTCCTGAACTCGTCTTTGGCTGCCTCCAGACGTGATGGGTTGGTCATGAGCTCGAAGGCCGCCTCGGCCAGAACCTTGGCCGCCGCCAGCATGCCCTTGTGTCCGATGCTCATCCCGGCCTGGGCCGTGTACTGCCACGAATGGCCCGGCGTGCCCAAAGCGTGACACGCCGTCCGGATCTGTCCCGTGGGGCAGCACCAGCTCACGTCCCCCACGTCGGTAGAGCCTGCGATGTCTTTCGGCTCGGCAGGCCTCGGGAGCCAGGTGTCGTTCAGGACCTGCTTCCCCAGTTCTTCCGGGAGACCATCGTTTCTGATTGCGGCCTCCCTTTGCCCGGGCGCGAGGCTCTTCAGTATCTCCTGGGCGAATTCGATGTCCTCCGAATCAAATTGTGGAGGCCCCACCCTGAGCGCGCTTTCTTCCAGGACGTCCTCAAGAACGGTGTTGGGCAGCACGTTCCAGATGGCCTTTATGAGATCGATTTCGCACCTTGTCTCCGTCATCATGGCCGCGCCCTCTGCGCACTTCAGTACGCGGGCGTATAGCTGGTCTACCTCATCCCTTCTGGGTGCCCTCACAAGGTACCAAGCGCTGGCCTTGGCCGGCACAACGTTCGGCTGACCGCCGCCCGCGGTGATAACGTAGTGCACGCGGGCCTTTGACGGCATGTGTTCCCGGAGGAACTCC